>SLDM01000525.1 GCA_007125255.1 Phycisphaerales bacterium | reverse complement strand
TGCCCGAGGGCTTCACGCTCGTGGAAGTGACCGCGATCATGCTCTCCTACGGCATGGGCGCGTCGACCCAGGCGCTCTTCGCCCGTGTCGGTGGCGGCATCTACACCAAGGCGGCGGACGTCGGGGCTGACCTGGTCGGCAAGGTCGAAGCGGGCATCCCCGAAGACGACGCCCGGAACCCCGCCACCATCGCGGACAACGTCGGCGACAACGTCGGTGACGTCGCGGGCATGGGCGCGGACCTCTACGAAAGCTACTACGGCTCGATGCTCGCCTCGATGGCGCTCGGTGCCGCCGCGGCGTACGGATTCGGCTACGTCGCCTCGGAGTCGGCGATGCTGGCGACCAAGCTCGCCGTCGCCCCGATGGCCCTCGCGGGTCTCGGCATCCTCTGCTCGCTGATCGGAATCTACGTCGTTCGGGCCCGTGAGGACGCGACCTTCAGCCAACTGCTGAAGTCGCTGCACTCCGGCGTGTGGGCCGCTTCGGCCATCATCGCCGTCCTTGCCGGCCTGCTGTTCTGGATGCTCTTCGGTGGCGTTGAGGACGTCAGCGCCCTCGGCCTCTGGGCCGCGATCTTCACCGGGCTCATCGCCGGAAACGTCATCGCATTCGCCACCGAGTACTACACCAGCTACGAACACAAACCGACCCAATCGATTGCGGAACAGGCGCAGACCGGGCCGGCGACCGTCATCATCGGCGGCACCGCCGTCGGCATGGTCTCCACCTGGGTTCCGATTGCGACCATCGTGATCTCCATCCTCTGTGCGTTCAGCTTCGCCGGGGGCGGATCTAACTTCCTGCTCGGCCTCTACGGCGTCGGTATCGCTGCGGTCGGGATGCTCTCGACCCTCGGCATCACGCTCGCCACCGATGCCTACGGCCCGATCGCCGACAACGCCGGCGGCAACGCCGAAATGAGCGGCCAGGAGCCGTATGTCCGTGAACGGACCGACATGCTCGACTCGCTCGGCAACACGACCGCGGCGACGGGCAAAGGTTTCGCCATCGGTTCGGCGGCGCTGACCGCGCTCGCACTGCTCGCCGCGTATATCTCCGTCGTTCAGACCTCGCTGAACCGGCAGCTTCTGCCCGACGACACCGCGCGGACGGCCATGCTGGCCGAGGCGGAAGGAATTGAGGTTCCGGAATCTCATCACGGTCACGCCCATGACCATGATCACAACGGCGACCACGATCATGATCACGACCACGACCACGACCACGACCACGGTCACGGCATGGGCACCGATCATCAGGTCAAGCCGCTCGTCGTCATGTACCAGGGCCACCGGCGCTTCTCCGTCATCGAACTGGCCCGCCATGAGGATGATCATCACGCCTTCGGCGGCATGCTGTTCATGAGTGATCGTGGCTACAGAGACCACTTCAAGAAGGCCCACGCCATCGGTGACACCTTCGCTCTGCCGGAAGCAGTCTGGAACCGGAACGTCAATGCCTATCAGTCGGATTACCGCTTCGCTCACGGTACTCACCACGACACCGTTGCGATCGAACTCGTTCCGGCAGATCGAGCGGAGATTCGCCAGGTGCTTGCCTTCTACGACGTCACGCTGATGAACCCGCGCGTCCTCGGCGGTCTGTTCATGGGCGTGCTGCTCGCGTTCGTCTTCTGCGCGATGACCATGAGCGCGGTCGGACGGGCGGCGTACCGCATGATGAACGAATGTCGTCGCCAGTTCGGGCTGATGAAGGACCAGTTCAAGAAGGACGGCATGAGTGACAGCGACCTCGCCGACGCCACCAAGTGGCCGAAGAAGGTCAACGTCAACGGCAAGCAGTACCCCGACTACGCCGAGTGCGTGGCGATCTCCACCGCCGGCGCCCAGCGCGAAATGATCATGCCCTCGCTGCTGGCGATCATCGTGCCGATTATCGTCGGCCTCATCCTTGGTGTCGGCGGCGTGATGGGGCTGCTCGCGGGCGGTCTGACCTCCGGTTTTGCGGTCGCGATCTTCATGGCCAACGCCGGCGGCGCGTGGGACAACGCGAAGAAGTACATCGAGAAGGGCCACTTCGGCGGCAAGGGTTCGGAAGCCCACAAGGCGGGCGTGGTCGGCGACACCGTCGGCGATCCGTTCAAGGACACCTCCGGCCCGTCGCTGAACATTCTGATCAAGCTGATCGCGATCGTCTCGGTCGTCTTCGCCGGCCTGATCGTCGCCTACAGCCAGGAAATCGGTGCTGCGATCGGTCTTGGCTGATCACCCCAGTCGCCCGATCACCGTCACCCAATCACCAATCCCCCCCCAAGCCGCGGCTCCGCCGCGGCTTTTTTTCGCCCGTTCACACTTCCTCGGGTGCCCGTCAGTCGCGAACGGCGGCCTTCCCGCGCGGCTCACGCGCGGGCAGGCGCCGCCGGCAGATCGTCGCCGCCGAGCAGTTCGTTGAGTCGCTGCCGCGCCCGGAAGGCGCGGGTGTAGACCGTCGCCGGAGTAACCCCGAGCAGCCGGGCAATCTCCCCGGCCGGCAGCTCGCGAACCGAGAGCAGGATGAGGGCCAGCCGCTGGTCGTCCGGCAGCCGGTCGAGTGCACTCAGCAGGCGCTGCGCCTTCTCGCGCCAGCTCAGAACCGTATCGGCAGCGGGCTGCCGGTCGGGACCGGATGATCGGTCCTGATTCGCGTACTGCAGGTCGCGGGCCCGCCGGGCATCGCGCCGGGCCCGCTGGCGGATTGCCTCGCGGGCCGCAATGCGGAAGAGCCAGGTCGCCGGCGCACACTCACCGCGGAACTTCTCGGCGGCGCGGTGGGCGCTGAGAAACGTCTCCTGAAGGGCATCCTCCGCCAGGGCGAAGTCACCGGTGATGCGCAGCGTGAGACCGAGCAACTGCCTCTGGTGCAGATCGAAGAGGGCGGCGAGATCGAGTTGGCCGGAGGAGGAGATGGTCAACGGTCGCGGTCCTTGCCGCTCTCCCAGGCGGTGGCATCGAGCTCACCGGAGAGGAGCCGCTCGTGCCGCGCGCGGGTGCGGCGGTGGAACAGGTGCCGCCAGAGAGGCAGCGCGATACTCAAGAGAAAGATCACCGCCATCACCGTCCGGTCGTACGCGCGGCTCAGGAGCGATTCGATCAAGAGGCCGAGTGAGAAGAGGCAGACCAGGCTCAGGAGCCCCTGGGTGATGCGGAACTCCCGTCGTGCGCTGCGGTGAAAGCGTTCGTACGCCTCCGGCAGCGCTTCATCGAGGTGGAGGCCGGCGTCCTCCTGGGCCCGCCGCCGGGGGAGGGTGATCAGCCACCACAGCAGCAGCGGCGCCGCGAGCACGAGCGCAATGATCCAGAGATCCGGCGTCAGCGCCGGCGTGCCGAGAAGGAAGATCATGAAGAAGATGCCCCCGATCATCAGGGCCACGCGCCACGCCGCCCGGCGATCGACCTTGCGGTGTTCACCGATTGCCCGGCGGGCCTTGCTGAAATCAAAGTGTGAAACGGCAGTCTCGATCGTCTGGTACATGAGCTGGTCCTCCCGGTCGAATTCATCGGTGATCGAGCGCGCGTCGGGATGCTGCCCGAGCAGAGCGAGAAGCTCACGCTGCTCGTCGGGGTGAAGCGATTCCCGGCGCTGCCGCTCGAGCAACGCGGCAAGTCGGGTTTCATCGGCGGGGGAAGGAGTCTGCATTGGTTCGTCGTTTCGCTCAGGGGCCTTGCGCCACGGCCGGCCACGTCCGAATAGTGTGACGGCTCCTGATTGGAGGCGGTGGGGCGGGTACATCTTCCCGAAAAATTCCGATCAGCAGTTGCCGCGCGGGAACGACGAGCCCCATGGACTCCTTTCCATCGACGCCCGACCAGCAATGCCTCCGCCCCGTACGCCACCCCGCCCACACAAGGTTTGCCCTCTTCCTGTTTCCCCTCCGTGCCTCCGTGCCGCCCCTCCATCGCTTTTACGAACCCGTGGCCGGAACGCCATTGGTACACTCGCCTCCCATGCGGCTGCGGAACACGCCCCAACTCATCCTGCTGGCGCTGCTGCTCGTTTTTTTCGGCGCGTTTCTCATCTACCCGATCTGGCTCACCGTGGAGGGCGGCTTCCGCAGTCAGGATGACGGCTTCACCCTCTTTCACGTGATGACGGTCTTTGCCGACCCGGCCCTCCGCGCGGGGCTGATCAATGCCTTCGGGATTGCCGTCTTCACCACGCTGCTCTGCTTTGTCCTCGCGATTCCGCTTGCGATCCTTGCGGCGAAGTGCGACTTCCCCGGCAAGACCGCGCTCAGCGCACTGGTGCTGATCCCCCTTATTCTGCCGCCCTTTGTCGGCGCGATCGGCCTGCACCACATCCTCGGCCGGACGGGGTCGATCAATGCCCTGCTGATGCAGTTCGGAGTGATCGACGAGGGGATCGATTTCATCGGCCGGGGCGGATTCTGGGCGATCGTCATCATCGAAGCGCTGCACCTCTATCCGATTCTCTACCTCAACGCGACCGCGGCGCTGGCGAATCTCGACCCCGCACTCGAAGAGGCCGCGGAGAACCTCGGCGCCGGCCGGTGGCGCCGCCTGCGCACGATCACCATGCCGCTGACCCGTCCGGGACTCTTTGCCGGCGCGACGATCGTCTTCATCTGGTCGTTCACCGAACTGGGCACGCCGCTGATGTTCGATTACCAGATGGTCACGCCGGTGCAGATCTTCAACGGCATCAAGGAGATGGACGCCTCGCAACAGCCGTATGCCCTGACCGCGGTGATGCTGATCGCGGCGGTGCTGTTCTACGTGCTCGGCAAACTGGTATTCGGCGGGAAGGCGCATGCGATGTACGCGAAGGCATCCATCCAGTCCACGACGCGCAAGCTCACCGGTTGGCGCGGCGGCCTGGCGACCGCGGCGTTCGCGTCGGTGATCCTGCTCGCCATCCTGCCGCACTTCGGCGTGATCCTGGCGTCCCTGACCGTGGAGGGCCGGTGGTACCAGTCGGTGCTGCCCCAAGCGCTGACCATGCAGCACTACGCCGGAGCGCTCAGTCACGAGCTTGCGGTCGGGTCGATCCGCAACTCGCTTCTTTACGCGAGCGCGGCCGTGATCATCGATCTCGGGCTGGGCATTCTGATCGGATACCTGATCGTGCGCACCCGCGTGCCGGGGCGGGGGCTGCTCGACTCACTTTCCATGCTGCCGCTCGCAGTGCCCGGTCTGGTCATGGCGTTCGGGTACGTCGCGATGACCCTGCGCTGGCCGTTCGGCGAGGGCGATCCGCTGGAAGGCGTGATCGACGTCCTCGGCGCGGAGCCGAACCCGATCCCGCTCCTGATCATCGCCTACGCGGTGCGCCGACTGCCCTATGTCGTGCGGGCCACAGTGGCGGGTCTGGAACAGACCTCCGGTGAACTGGAAGAGGCGGCGATGAACGTCGGGGCATCGCGGCTGCGCGCGGTCCGGACGATCACGGTGCCGCTGATCATGGCGAACCTGATTGCCGGCGGGTTGCTCGCCTTCAGCTTTGCGATGCTGGAAGTCAGCGATTCGCTCATCCTCGCCCAGCGCGAGGTGCACTTCCCGATCACCAAGGCGATCTACGTGCTCTTCGAGCGGCTGGGAGACGGCCAGTACATCGCCAGCGCGATGGGCGTATGGGGGATGGCGCTGCTGGCGGTCACGCTGATCGGCGCGTCGATCATGATGGGCCGGAAGATGGGTGCGCTCTTCCGGGTGTAGCGTGCGCGAGTTCAAAAGGAAGCGCGGTTCGAATCGGAACCGGTTCGGCCGACTCGATCAGCCGCTGACCAGAGCTTCGTTGGTCGGCAGGCGCTTGAGCGCGGCCAGGAGCTGTTCGATCTGCCGCGGCGGGGGCATGTTCATCAGGCGGCGCCGCAGAGCGGTCACGGTCTTCAGCTCCTTCTCGCCCATGAGCAGGTCCTCTTTTCGCGTGCCCGATGCGGCGAGGTTGATCGCGGGGAAGAGCCGTTGCTCGGCGATGGAGCGATCGAGGATCAGTTCCATGTTGCCGGTACCCTTGAACTCTTCGAAGATGATCTGGTCGGCGCGGGAACCGGTATCGACGAGGCAGGTCCCGATGATGGTGAGCGACCCGCCTTCCTCGGCCTTGCGGGCCGCGCCGAAGAGCTGCTTGGGCACTTCCAGCGCGCGGGAGTCCACGCCGCCGCTCATCGTGCGGCCGGAGGAACCGTACCGCCGGGAGTTGTTGAACGCGCGCCCGAGCCGGGTGATCGAGTCGAGCAGAACGACGACATCCCGCCCCGCTTCGACCATGCGCTTGGCGCGTTCGATGGCGAGCATGCCCAGCGCGAGGTGGGTTTCCACATCCTGGTCGTTGGACGAAGCGAGCACCTGCGCGGGGACATTCCGTTTGAAGTCGGTCACTTCCTCCGGCCGCTCGTCGATGAGCAGGGCGACGAGGTCGACCTCGGGGTAGTTCTTCTTGATGCCGAAGGCGATGTTCTGCAGAAGCACGGTCTTGCCCGCCTTGGGCGGGGCGACGATGAGGCCGCGGGTTCCGAAGCCAATCGGGCAGAAGAGGTCGATCAACCGGCAGGCGGGGGGGCAGCCGTCGTACTCGAGGGTGATCCGCGGCTGGGGGTCGATCGCGGTCAGCTCCTCGAAGGCCTTCCGCTGGGCGTACACCTTCGGGTCGAGACCCTCGATTTCGACGACTTCATCGACGATCGGACGGGCCGGACGGGGCTTGCGGCCGCGTCGACGGCGGGTTTTCTTCCGGACGATGCTGACGGTCAGCCGCTGCCCCTGGCGCAGGGGATAACGCTGCCCGAGTTCGATGGGGACGAACGGGTCACTCTGGCTGCCGGTGACCCAGCTTTCGAGTTGTCGGATGCGGCCTTCGGCACCCTTGGGCAACTCGAGGATGCCGCTGAGGGTAGTCGTACCGCTCCCTGATTTGGATTCCGCCACGGCTGATGGGTGTGTCATAGGGGCTCATCGCACCGGTCCGATGGCCGGTGCCATTCCAGGCAGGTGTCAAACGGTGAGCTGGATACCTGGGATTGACCGCCCGGATGGGTGAGCCGGTTCGGGGCGATCAACAGGACAAGTAGAGCATCCAGCCGGGGAAAAGTCAAGTCATCGGGTGGAATCGATCGGTCGGAACGGCCGCGCGTTGACCCCCGAACCACCATTTCTCGTAGGCGGCACGTCCTGATACACTATTCGGCTGAGTCCCGAAACATACATGAGGATTGATCCGCCATGAAGGTGATCTGTGATCGTGCTGCACTGCTGGATGCCGTCAATCTCGTCGGCGGAGTCGTCATTTCACGCACGCCCACGCCCATCCTGCTGTGCATCAAGCTCAGCGCGAAGGACGGACTGCTCACCCTTGCCGCCACCGATCTCGAAGTCGGACTGCGCCTCGGCGTGGACCAGGTCGAAGTTCAGGATGAAGGCGACATCCTCATCCCCTCCGACAAGCTGACCCAGATCGTCCGCGCATCCGACGATTCCACGCTCACGATCGAAGCGGACGGCAACACCGTGCACATCCGCGGCAAGGATGCGCACTTCACGATCTACGGCTACGACCCGAAGGAAGCGCCCGAGGTGC
>SLDM01000113.1 GCA_007125255.1 Phycisphaerales bacterium | reverse complement strand
TTCCAGTTGCGGATCGGAGAGACCGAACCACTTTGCGAGCATGAGGCATTTGAGCATGGTGATCGCCGGCCACGGCCGACGGCCACCCTGGTCGCCGTTGCGATAGAGCTTGCGCACCGGCCACCACGTACTTCGAGATAGCTTCTCATCGTCGGAATAAACAATTCATAATTACATACCTTCTCTGCCATTGTTGCTTCAGTTCATCTAGAACATATGATTCACCGCATTCAGGGCATTTTCCTTTGATGTTGATTTGCAACAAGTAATATCCGCACGACTTACACAAGCAGAAATCACTCTTCTTCAAGACAAGATACTTTTGCCAATGTGCAACAAAGAAATTAACGCCTGCCATTGCTACAAGTGACACATACACGATATGCCAATGTGTGACAAGAACGGGGACGTGCGGGATCATCACCACAATAATGAACAGGGGCACTATCAAAACAAGCCGATAAGTCACCAATGCCATTCGTTCATATCGAGTTTGCCAACCTGATCTGTTCATCACTTCTAGAATCGCGGCGGCGTCTCACTCCACCTAGTCGGCCCATGCGGATCGCGATAGACGCCGCATTGTGCAACACGGTTGTCGACGCAGGCATCCATCATGCACTCGCAATAATCAGTACAGATATGAGTAGATCTTCTACACTTCACAGCCCCATCGACTGCAACAACGAGGGTTGCGGCGCCCAAGACTACCCCGCCGACCACGGTCTTAGCGCAAGCTACTGCCAAAGTCCCGACAATTGCGGTCTTGAGTGTTACATTCTTGGAACATGTACTTGCTCGGGCCTGACAATCTCCCATACAGGTGTTGTATCGTCCTACGCACACCCCAGACGGATCCTTAGCGCGACGACAAGCGTCGACGCATAAGAACCACTGTCCTGAACCATCTTCAAATCTCCTCCCACATGCAGCGCGACAATTTTGAATACCTTTCTGTCCACGGCGACAACCAAAGAGACATCCAAGCCACTCATCAAACCTTGATCTGGGATCGTAGATTCCACATCCGCAATCTGGATCGTTTGGATCGGTAAAATGTAGGCCCATGAAGTCAAGTCGCACCAATGGGGTGCCAGATACATATTCATACAGACTCATCCCATCCACATACCCGATCGGATCCCGACTGATCCATCTTCCCAGTTCGGGTGAGTAGTGCCGATGCCGCACGGTATACAACCCTGACCCGTGGATCTCCGCATTGAAGAGGTACCCCGCGTAGCCGACGATGTTGTCCGTCCCGCTGCTGCCCTGCGGCGTCAGCCGGCCGGACGGGATCGCCGCGCCCCAGTCGTTCAGGAGCTGCGACAGATCCGTTTCGTTCACGATCCCGTCGCGGTTCAGATCGCCGACGCCGTAATCTTGCCAGTCATCGAGCAATGTGTTGTTGTCGAACACGTTCACCGCGCCGTCGCCGGTCAGGTCCGCACGCCGGTGATGCCGCGCGTTGCCGTACGCATCGTACGAGACGCGTTCCACCAACGTGCCCGAGCGGCTCAGGATCGCCACCGTCGAGAACAGGGTGTCCGTCACGTGGTACCACGTACTCGTCGTAACCCCGGGTTCATGTGTGCCGAGCGGATCCGTCTGGCGCCGCGCGACGATGTCATCGATGTACCGCGCCCCCCAGATGTACAGCATCCGCCGCGTGTGATCCTCAGCGCCGGATTCACTGTTCCAGTTGTCGTCGATCAACTCTTCGAGTAACTGCCAGTTCGGAGAATAGTACATTGCCCGTCGCTGGGTGAGTTCACCTGCCGCGCCGTGCGTCGCATCCGACCACTTCAGCACCCGCCAGTTCAGACCGTTGTACGATTGCTTCAGGCGCTCAGCGGTCCCGTACTCCACCGCCTCCAGGCGGTTCCACGCGTCCCCCACTCCCCTGTACACAGTCAAGTGCATCGTGACCGTACCCGACCCACCCTCGATCTCACGGCTCAAGAGGTTCCCCGCCGCGTCGTAACTCATCGACAGGGCCGTCGTCGCTCCGTCCGGCGTCAGACCCGTCAGCTCGTTCGCATCCGAATGATCGCGGGTTTCGACCTCGCCGTAAGCAGTGCCGTCTTCCCGGGTGGGCTTGGGGGATGAGGACAGTTCGATGTTCATTCCAGTTGCCGAGCATATCAAGGTCGCCTTGCCAAAGGGAGGGGGCGGCCGGGCTTATCCGTCGACTGAGTATATCCCGAACCATCGTCCGTGCCACGTTCCGGTTGGGTCAACCGGTAGAGATCATCGTAGTCGAACCGCTCATCGTGGAAGCTCCATCCCACCGTCGCCGTCGTGTGGTCACGCGTGAGACGATTTCGCGCCTGGCAATAGGCGCTGTCGGTGGCGCGGATACCGGGCATGAGACGCACGACATGCGTACACGCGGTGTTGGCGTGAAGCATCTGCAGAGCGAAGAGCCAAATCGTCGTGACGGGATCGAGCGTGCGAGCACGCCAGGCGTGCCCGGCATCACGACAGGCAGCGTGAATCGTCTTCGCGGCCAGTGCGTGCCGAAGAGTGGACTTGAGTGAACGGACGCCTGATGCGATACTCCTGGTCATCCTTGACCTCCTGTTTCTTGGGTTATTGATGTAACACCATTGAAACAGGAGGTCTTTTATCGCGCAAGTGAATGTAAGCTCTTGTCGCAAAATCGCTTACGTCTTATCTTCGCGGCGTTCGGAACTGTCCCTGTTTCAAGTCCCTCTCCCGCCGCCCCTTCGTCGTTTCGGACAGGGGCCCAATCCGCCGCTTACGCCCCGCACTTGGGCGAAATGTTTCGCGCCGGAAAAAGTGAGATTGTGGCGACCGGTGGAGGCTGCGTGCGCATCTGAAGTGCGAAGTCGCCATGCTCCCCGGTTCGACGGATAGCTGGCGAGGCATGGCTCGGGCAGATGCAGATGCAGGTCGATTCGATGGTTGTGGCGAGCATGTGCCCTGTCCCGGGGTGTTCGTGCGGCGGTTTCACGCGGAGTATTCACGCGGAGTATTCACGCGGGGATCCAGTCCATCGCCTGGAGTATCATTCACGTTCTCTTCCGTGGCCCCGGTCACTTTCATCCATCGAGAACTGCCATGCCAAGCCTTGTCTTTCGTCGCTGTTGTCGGCTGGTGATCGTCTTCTGTACTGCCTGTGGTTGTCTTGCCGGGCCGGGAACGGCCGGCGTCGCTCCCGGGCCGCCGGCAGAGGTCGAGGTCGAGGTCGATGAACTTCACGGAATGAGCAGCGAGGCGTTGCTTGGCGAACTCGTCAATCGCGGCCGGGCGCTCTCGGAAACGATGTGGATTCCTCGCCTCTGCAATTTTCCGTGGTCTGCCCGACCAATGCCACCGAAAGAGTACGAATCCTTTCGAGATGTCCAAAGTGAGATCGTACAGCGGGGAAAGGAAATGGTAGATCCGCTCCTGGAGTTTCTTGATGTAGAGTTGAAGACGATTCGTTCCGAAGCGAATGGTGGTCATCGTCTGGATTTCACGCGCTATATTTTGACCATGCTCGCCAGGATAGGCGATCCGGCCATTCTGCCCCATCTCATCGATCTGCTCGAATCGCCGGAAGTCGCTGATCCGAACGCTGATGCGAACGTCGCGAGCCTTCAATGGACACGAACGGACCAGGTCCAGAGTGCAGTTCTTCAGCACCTCGCCATACTGACGGCCGTTCAATTTTCCGGGCGAATTGACCCATTCTGGGTCCAGAATGAATTCTGCATCCCCGCGACCGGTGATTGGTTCCTCGGCGAAAAGGTCGATGACTACGAAGCGATCGCAGCGCAGTACCGGCGCTGGATTGAGGTCTACAGCCTTGACCGTCATCGATGGATTGAACGATCAATCAACTTCGCGCGTGAGCATCTGGCCAGTGGCGATCCACCACGAGTACGAGTGGCCCTGAGGTTTCTCCAGGCAACGATTCTGTATCCGGCCGATCCGCTGCGACCGTGGCGCGATGATGATCCGCACGCCACGCTATCGCAACTGGCTGAGTACGTCCGGAGTCTGATGGAGGAACCCGTGGACGAGGAGATGCCCACTTGGCACCCTTCCCATCCCCGAAGCTGGCTGAGCGAACTGTGCCACTACGGCCCGCTCGCCCGCGAGCATGAGCAGTTGCTGGTCGACCTGGTGCGCGGTCATCGCACGAATAATTGGGGCGGCTATCGGCAACTTCGTCGCGTTGGCGGCGATGTGATCATGGATTTTCTGGTCGACCACATGCCGCTTGTGCATGAACGTGCGGAAGCGATTCGCAACGACCCATCCACACCCCGTGGTCTGCCCGGCGGGGACGAGCGTCTGGCATGGTTGTCCGCCGATCGCGACCTGCTCGTGGCCTTTGATCGTTGGGTCGGACGAAGATTCGACACCATTGAGGAGCGAATCGAATGGTGGGAACAGAATCGTGAAAAACCCGAGCAGCAGCGATTTCGGGAGCACCTGCCGCTCCTGATTGATCAGGTCGCCGATGGCGATGTGCAAGCCGGGTGGATCCTCCAGTTACTCGTGCCCGGTTGCCGATCCATGTCGGCCCTCGGCGGAGTCGACCCGACCTGTGTGCGCGAGCACCTTGAAGAGCTCATCTACGACGAGGAGTTACATCTCTTTCGATTTGAAGGCGAGGAGATCATGCACGGCTGGCCTTGATTGAGGTGGCAGAGCATGGAGGGGGACCGACGGAGCGACAGAGGGGTGAAGCGACGGAGGGTGCGGCAACGAGGCACCCATCTAGGCATCTAGGCATCTAGGCATCGAGGCATAGAGGCACGGAGCGGGGAAAGCCACGGAGCGACGGAGCGACGAAGGGGCAGAGGGAAGAGACGAGGGGTGCCGTGGTCTGAGCGACTTCAGGAGCGAAGGCAACGCCGCGGCTCGACGGTCACCCAAGACAGAATCGAACGTCAGACGCGCCTCTGCTTCGCCCTTCCGGACGAAGCATGGCACCCGGCTGATCGTCCTTCCATCTCGCACGGCCGACTCCCTTCGGTCGCTGGCCGTGGCACCCCCCATCATCCTTCCATCTCGCACGGCCGACTCCCTTCGGTCGCTGGCCGTGGCACCCCCCTCCTTCGTGCCTTCGTGCCCCCGTGCCTTCCCTTCGTCCCTTCGTCACTTCGTCACTTCGTCCCTTCGTCACTTCGTTACTCCGTCACTTCGTTACTCCGTCACTTTCCCTTTCTCACCTCGTCGCCCCAACCGTCAGATCCACCGTACGATGCGGAATATCATGTTCCTCAAGCCAGGAGTTGATCGCCGCGATATTGTCCATACGGATCCGCCGGCCGGTCGGATCAATGTCACGCGAGCGCATGAACTGCTTGAGGGTGCCGGGAAGACCGAACTCGACGGCTTCCCGCGAGACGTCATGCTGCTCGACCTCGCCGCCGTACTTCTCGATCAACTCCAGGATCAGTTCCTTGACGAGATATTCCGGCGCGCTCGCTCCGGCGGTAATCAGCAGGTGCTCGACTCCGTCGAACCACGATGACCGGATCTCGCTCCGGTCGTCGATGAGGTACGCGGGCGTGCCGACCGCCTCGGCCAGTTCGCGCAGCCGCTGCGAGTTCGAGCTGTTCTTCGACCCGACCACCAGGACGAGATCGCAACCCGGCGCGATGGCCCGCACCGCCGTCTGGCGGTTCGTCGTCGCGTAACAGATATCTTCGCTTGGCGGCTCCTTGATGTTCGGGAACGCCTCTTTGAGCGCGTGGATGATCACGTTGGCATCGTCCATGCTCAGCGTGGTCTGGGTCAGATAGACCAGCATGTCCGGATCGCTGATGCGCAGATTCGGAATATCCGCGGGCGACTCGACAACCTGGATCGAATCCGGCGCCTCGCCGCGGGTCCCGATCACCTCCTGATGATCGGCGTGGCCGACCAGCAGAATCTGGTAGCCCTTGCGGGAGTAACGGATCGCCTCCGCGTGCACCTTCGTAACCAGCGGACAGGTGGCATCGATCGTGGTCAGGTTGCGCTGCCGGGCCTGCTCGCGGATCAGCGGGCTGACGCCGTGGGCGCTGAAGACCACGATCGCTCCCTCCGGCACCTCCCGGACATCATCGACAAACGTCACCCCCTGCTCACGGAAGCGGTGGACCACGTGCTTGTTGTGCACGATCTCATGGTAAACGTAGATCGTCTCACCCTCGCAGATATCGAGGAGTTGATCGACCACGTCGATGGCCATGTACACACCGGCGCAGAAACCACGGGGGTTGGCAAGAATCAGCTTCATGGGCAGAGTTCACGGGGGCTTGAGAAAGAAGCATATCCTAGCGGCTTCGCGCGACGTCGTCGAAGGTCCGTGAGGTGGAAAAGCACCGAGGCATCTGGGCATCGAGGCACAAGGGACAAGAGCGTGGGACATCCGCCATCCCTCCGTGCCCGGACAGGACGATGGCCGATGACCTCGATGCCTCCAATGCCTGGTTGCCTAGATGCCTGGTTGCCTAGATGCCTTGATGCCTCCAACCAGCGATTCCCCTGCGTGTGCGCTTCCCGTGCTGGCCGATTCCGCGCCACCGGACTAAAGTGTCGGCTCATCAGTGTCGGCTCATCCGGGCCCGGACATGCATGGGACTTGTCATGGGCCTCCCCCGGCCGTCACCAGCCTTCACATGTGGGTTTCCACACGCGGCAACGAAACCATCCATGACCGTCAGCCCCGTTCAGCAACTCGCCCGATTCGGCCCCGACCAGTGCGATCAGCTCTCGGTCGAGGAGGCCCGCGCCTGGTGCCGGCGACTGACCCGCGGCCACTACGAGAACTTCAGCGTGCTCAGCTCGCTGGTCCCGCGCCACCTGAGGGACGACTTTGCCGCGGTCTACGCCTTCTGCCGCTGGGCGGATGATCTGGGCGATGAGGTCGGCGATCCGGAGCGCGCCCTCGAACTGCTCGGCTGGTGGCGGGAGGAACTCCACGCCTGCTTCAACGGTGAGCCCCGGCATCCCGCCTTCGTCGCGCTGCGACCGACCATCGAACAGCACAATCTTCCGATCCGGCCGTTCGACGATCTCATCCGCGCGTTCGAGCAGGACCAGACGGTCAACCGCTACGAAACCTGGTCGCAGGTGCTCGACTACTGCACATTCAGCGCGAACCCCGTCGGACGACTGGTGCTCATGGTCTGCGGCGAATCACGCGATGAGACCTCCTTCGGCCTGAGCGATTCGATCTGCACCGCGCTGCAGCTGACCAACCACTGGCAGGATGTCAATCGGGACCTGCTCGAACGGGACCGGATCTACCTGCCGCGGGAACTGACCGGCGGCATCGCTGACTTTGAAACCCGCTTCCGCGCCAGCGCCGGCCAGGGCTACGCGGTGGACCGGACGTTCCTCGGCGAATCACGCCAGGTCATCCGGACCTGTGTCGAACGGACCTGGCCGATGTTCGAGGAAGGGGCCGGGCTGCTCGAGCGGATCGGGCCGCACTCCCGCCCGGTCGTCTGGCTGCTGGCCGCGGGCGGCCAGCATGTGCTTCGGCAGATCGAGCACTGGGACTACGAGTCGGTTCTCCACCGGCCGCGGCTGGGCAAAATCAGCCGTCTCATGCTCGTCGCGCAGGCGTGGTGTCGCG
>SLDM01000477.1 GCA_007125255.1 Phycisphaerales bacterium | reverse complement strand
GTCGGCCTCGATCCGGTCTGTGAGCCGGTGATCTCGCGCCACCGCACCGACGATGCACGAGATGAGCTGTCGATGCTGACCGGCGGGGACTGGCTCGTGCTCACCAGCGTCTTTGCCGTGGAGTGCCTGGCGGAACTGCCCGCCAAGCCGCCGCGCATTGCCGCGGTCGGCCCCGCGACGGCCGAGGCGATCCGCTCGCGCGGATGGAATGTCGAATTTGAAACCGGCCGCAGCGGCGAAGAGCTCTGGGCCGCGCTGCGCCAGCGCGCGGACACCGGCGTGATCTGCTACCCGCGTTCCTCGCTCGCCTCCCCTCCCGAAGCGTGGGGCGATCTCGTCATCGTCAGCCCGGCGGTGTATGAAACCAGGCCGCGTGATTTCGATCCGTCGGTGATCGAGCACATCGATTGGATTACCGTCACCAGCCCGAGCGCGGTTCGCACCATCGGCCCGCTGGAATCCCCCTTCGCCAGCATCGGTCCAGCGACGACGGCGGCCTTATGCGAACTCGCCCTCACGCCCCGGGTCGAAGCCGTGCGGCCGACCTTCGGAGACCTCGCGCGGGGGATCGCCGATCACGTCTTGAAATGAGGCAGGCAGGCGGGGCGCCACGACGTTGTTTCACTTTCCGGGTCTTGAGGAAGTGGTGTGTGGCTCGACATCACCCCGGGGACCTTCTGCAGTCGTTCCGGCCACGCCGCCCGCCCACCCGCTGCCGTCGCTTCCCCTCCGTGCCTCTCTCAATCCCTCCACTTCGATACTCCGTCACTTCGTCACTTCCAAACGGTACCACCCGGCATACTCCATTGCGTAATAGCTGAAAATCACATCCGCGCCCGCGCGGGCGAGCGCGGTCAGCGATTCGACCAGCGCCGCGGTTTCGTCCAGCCGGCCGAGCTCCGCCGCGCTCCTGATCATCGCGTATTCCCCGCTGACCTGGTAAGCGGCGATCGGCAGGGTCGTCCGTTCACGCAGGCGCGAGATGATGTCGAGACACGGCAGGCCGGGCTTGACGAGCAGGATGTCCGCCCCTTCCGCCTCATCGAGCGCCGCCTCACGCAATGCTTCCCGCGCGTTTGCCGGATCCATCTGGTAGGTCTTCTTGTGCCGCGGCACATTCGGCGCATCGATCGGCGCCGAATCAAGCGCTTCCCGGAACGGGCCGTAGAACGCCGATGCGTACTTCGCCGCGTAGCTGATGATGCCGGTCTCGGCGAAACCCGCCCCATCGAGCCCGCGCCGGATCGCGCCGACCCGGCCGTCCATCATGTCCGACGGGGCGACGAAATCCGCGCCGACCTGCGCGTGCAACTGCGCCATGTGCGTGAGCAGCTCGACCGTTTCGTCATTGAGCACGCGGCCGTCCGGGCTCACGATGCCGTCATGGCCGAGACTGGAGTAGGGATCGAGCGCGATATCGGTGATCAGACACGCTTCGGGCAGGGCCCGCCGCATCGCGATGACCGCGCGGCAGAGCAGATTATCCTCCCGCAGACCCTCCCGGCCGTCCGGCGATTTCTTCTCACGCGCCACGGCGGGAAAGAGCGCGAACGAGTGTACACCGAGCTCAATGGCGTGTTCGGCCTGGTGGATCGCGAGATCAATGGAGAGACGCGCGCACCCCGGCATCGCGTCGACCGATTCCGCGTTCCCTTCGCCCTCGATCAGGAAGAGCGGCAGGACGAGCTGGCGCGGCGCCAGCGTAGTCTCACGCACGAGCGCGCGAATCGTTTCGGTTCGCCGCAAACGCCGGGGCCGGGATGGAAGATCTTGAGGGGGCATGGGATGAGAGATCGGGTGAGTTGAGAAATGTGAACCGCGAGTTTGATTTTAAGTCAAGGCACGAAGGCACGGAGGGGAAGTGACGAAGTGACGAAGTGACGGAGTGACGAGGTCATGGCATTGGGGGCTTATCCACGAGAGCGGGACGGTTTCTGTGCACGGTACCTTCTCGGCGCGCCCCCTGGATTCCCGATCAATAGCGCTCGCCGACGTACTCCACCCCTTCGTCGCTTTGCCCCTCCGTCGCTCCGTCGCCTACCCTCCGTGCCTCCCCCCAGCCGATACGCGTGCCGAGGAGATGATCGATCATGCACTGCGCTTCGTCGGCACGGCCCTGACGACCGAGCGCATTGGCGTATTCATGCATTGGATGCGCGGTCCGCGCCGCCGTGTGCTGGATCGACTTGCGCAGTTTTTCCGCATCTTCCCCGGAGAGCTTCTTCAGGATCGGCTCCATGCGGATCAGCTCCCGTTCCACGATCGCCTCTCGAAACTGCGCGATGGATCGATTGATGCCGGTCATCCGTGGGCAGAGCGTCTCGGCCAGGGCGGCCTCGGCGCGGGCCGGCAGGCGATGGGCGGCCCGCTCCACACCGATGCGCTGCGCTTCGAGCTGCGCTCGCGATACTTCGACGATGTCCGTCATTGTCACATCCGCGTGCTCAAGGTTCCGCGGCGAGCCGAGATCGATCGTGAAGAGATCATGCCGTTCGTTCGGCAGCGGAATCGGCTCATCGCCGCCGAGCGCGGTGATCAGAATCGCGTCACGCTCCAGTGCGGCCAGGGCATGCTCGATCGAACACGTGGCGGGGCTCTCCGGCCGCAGGGAGCGTGTCGCCCATCGGGTCGGCGCCGGACCTCGGGAGGCGAGCGAGGTTGCGATCCCCCGACCGAGCTCCCCGGAACCAAGCAGAGTGATGGGGCGATCCGCACCGTCGCGCAACCGATCCGAGATGAACTGAGCCACGAGCTCGGGCAGTTCCAGAACGGGCGTCTCGCGCTCCACGCGCTCGCGCAGCTTCTCGCCGGCCGAGCAGGCGCGCCGTACCAGTGCGGAGAGAAGCGTCCCGGCCTCGCCCGACCGGCAGGCCTGGCGCAGTTGTGTTGTCAGTTGCTGGGCGATACTCCGCTCACCGGGGATGGCGCTGAGCACGCCCGCGGCAATCTGAAACAGCCGCAATGCTGCGTCGGGACCGGTGAAGGACACCTGCAAATCAGGTCCAATCGAATTCTCGCGCACGATGGCGAAGAGTTCATGCCGCTCGCACGTGACCAGTGGAAGAAGTTCCTGCAGATTCGGATTCTGACGAAGCTCAGCGGCGCAATCGCGCAGCGCATCTTCACGCCCGAAGCGGATGTTGACGAGCTGCGGGGGCCTTGCTGCGATTGAGCGACTCACGCACGCACCTCCTGAACCGACTCCGGATGGTCCGCCCGGTCGCGCAGCGCCACGACACCGCCGATGACGGTGAGCACGGGCGAAGCAAGCTCCGCTTCCGACACGTCCCGCGCCAGGTGCTGCAGGGTGGAAGTCACCGAACGTTCACGATCCGTCCCGCCGCTGCTGATGCTCATGGCCGGGGTCTCGGGATCGCGTCCGAGCTCGATCAGTCGCGCGGTGATCGCGCTCAATTGCGAAAGGCCCATGTAGATGCAGATGGTGTCCACTTGGGCGACCTGATCGATCTGCGGCTCTTCGCCCGGGGTGTTGTCGGGGTGATCCCAATCACTGACCGCGGTGACGAAAGCGACAGCGCGGGAAACGCCGCGGTGGGTGACCGGCACGCCGAGCGCGCCCGGGAGGCCGATGCCGGCGGTCACGCCCGGCACGACTTCACAGGGAATGCCGCTTTCAATCGCGGCGAGCAGTTCTTCTCCGCCCCGGCCGAAGACGAACGGGTCGCCGCCCTTGAGTCGCACCACGTGGCGGCCTCGCTGGGCGTGCTCGAGCAGAAGTGCGTTGATCCACGGCTGGCTCGGCTTCGGCCGGCCGGGAAACTTGCCGACGTCGATCCATTCGGCCTGTGGAGCCTCGTCGCGCAGCGTCTGCGGCGCGAGCCGGTCGTACAGCACGGCGTCCGCTTCGCGCAGTCGGCGCAGCCCCTTCAGCGTGATCAGTTCCGGATCGCCCGGCCCGGCGCCGATCAGCGTGATGCGGCCGCCGGATGGGCGGAACGGCGCGGGAGCGGGGAGATCGGGTTCCGGGTGACTCATCCCGCGTTTCTCCGATCCGCCCGATTCACCTGCATGAGGGTGTGCTCGGCGCAATTGAGGATGAGGTGCACGGTACGGGGGTGTTCTCCAACGGCGTCGGCGAAGAGGACCGGACGAATTCCGATCGTGGCGGTCCGGGTTCCGGGGGCCTCCCCGAGATCCGAGGGAATGTCATCGGCGCCGTGCCCGCCGGAAGCGATCAGGTACGGCACGACAATGACCGGTTCTGAGCCGGGAATTGCGGCGAAGGCGTCCGCCACCGTCGGGTCCTGTTCGAGGAAGCCGGCGTGGACGCTGCGGAAGACCTTCCGGTGACGAACCGTTTCGGCGTGGCGGTACGTGGTCGCGCCGCTGCGCACCGGGTCACGCGGCGTGCCGTGACCGATCAGCAGCAGGTGCGCATCGCTCACTTCCACGCCGGTATCGGCGGCGGCAAGCACCGCCTGTTCGATGATCAGATCGGCCATCTCGTCGAGTTCGCCGACCGGCGCGGTCACCATCACGTTCCGATTCGCCGGGGGCTGCTCGAGCTTCAGCTCGCGCGGCAGGACGACGTTCGTGTAATAGCCGCTCGCGGTCATGACCGGCACGATCAGCAGATCGCCGGTCGGCGTGAGATCATAGAGTTCACCGAAATGCGGCGGCTGTTTCCAGTAGACGCACCGCACTTCACGGTAGATGTTCATGGCGCGGATCACTTCGGCGTGACGCTCCACCGGGGCCGCGCAGCGCGGATCGTCCGTCGCGCCGTGGGCGGCCATGACCAGCGTGATGTCTTTGGGTGTGATCGACATGAGGGTTATCCCATCGGCTCGCCGCGCAGTGTGGGGTTGTAGATGTCCTTTGATCCGCGGAGCAGTGTTCGCGGTTCATTCCGGCGGCCGAGGGCGCGCTGCCACCAGTCGCCGAACCCCTCGCCGGTTTCACGCTCCTGGACGTACTGCTCCAGCAGCGGCCGCAGCGTGGGGATGATCTCCTCGGTGCTCACCTTCTCCGCCAGCAGATCAACCAGCCGGTCGCCGGCGAGCCGCCCGCCGCAGTAGACGTCGTATGCGCCGGGACCGCGCCCGACGAAGGCGATGTCCGCGGTGTACGGCCGGGCGCAGCCGTTGGGGCAACCGGTCATGCGCACGCCGATCTCATCCTCGCCCAGGCCGAGCTCATGCAATACGCCTTCCAGTTCGGTGAGGATGTCCGGAAGGACGCGTTCGGCATCGGCGAGCGCGAGGCCGCACGTCGGCAGGGCGGGGCAGGCCATGGCATTGCGGCGCACCGCCGAGATCTCTTCGTTGAGCGGCACGTTGTGCTCGCGCAGAATCTCGATCAGGCGATCCTTCCTGCCGGCCGGGACATGGGTGAAGAGGAGATTCTGCTCCGCCGTGATCCGGACATCGGCCTGAAGTTCGCGCACGACCTCGCGCACGCCGGTCAGCTTGTTCACGCCATCGGCATCCCGCAGGCGGCCGTTCTCGACGTAGAGGCCGTAGGTCCATTGTCCGTCGCCCTGATCGATCCAGCCGAGATGGTTCTGGTGCTCCAGGGGCCTCTGCTCGACCGGCGGTTGCAGCGAAAACGGCGCGCGGCGATTGAACTCTTCAATAAACCAATCCACGCCGAACTCTTCGATGGTGTACTTCAGCCGGGCATGGCGCCGGTCTTCGCGGTTGCCGAAATCGCGAAAGATCTCGATGACGGTGCGAACGGCGTCGACCGCCTGGTCCGGCGCGATCGACCCGATGAGGGTCGCGAGCCGGGCGAAGGTGTCGGCCTTGCGGTGGGTCATGCCGAGCCCGCCGCCGACGAGAAGGTTGTAGCCCTTCAGGGCGCGGGTGTCATCATCAACAATGGCGATCAGGCCGCAGTCCTGGGTATAGACATCGATACAGTTGTCATCCTGCATGGCGATGCCCATCTTGAACTTGCGCGGCAGGTAGAGTTTGCCGTAAAGCGGTTCGACCTCGAATTCATCCGGTTCCCTGCCGTTCCGGGGCGGATCCTTCAGAAGAGGGTCATCGTGGTCGAGCTTCTCACCGTTGAGCCAGATGTCGTGGTACGCGCCGCTCTTCGGCGCCAGTTCAAGGGCGATGCGCTCCGAGGTCTTCTGGATCGCCGCGCGGGCCGGATCATCGTTGATGATCGGACAGCACATGACGTTCCGCATCACGTCGCCGCACGCGGCGAGGGTGGAGACGAGCCGCTCGTTCATGCCGCGGATGAGCTTCTTGATATCGCCCTTGATCACGCCGTGGTACTGAATCGACTGGCGGGTGGTGAGCCGCATTCTTTCCTGGCCGTACTCCTTCGCGAGCGCATCGAGCTGGAGGTACTGCTCGGCGGAGAGGATGCCCGCGGGAATCCGGGCGCGGATCATCAGGGTGTACTCGCGGTCCTTCTTGGCGGCGCGGACATCCCGGTCGTACTGCTGGTAGATGCCGTGCGCCTTGAGCAGGTTAAGGTCCTGATCCTCGAAGTGGGAGGTTTCGGGATTTTCCAGCGTTTCGCCGATCCCGCCGCGCAGGTAGCGGCCTTCCTCCTTGACCTTCTCCACCTTGGAGGGCTTTTCGGGGAGGCGTCGCGGCTGCGGGTGGCCGTTGTCGGATGCTGCTGACTGCTTCTCTGCCATCGTGCGAACTCCACTTCCATCGGTCGTGTGGTGATGTCGTTTCTGATTCGTTTCGGTCCGTGCGCTTCCACCGCGATTTCTCAGATGCCGTCGCCGTGCAGGCCGCACTCCTTCTTCTCCTGCCCGGCCCACCGTCCGTCGCGGGAGTACTCCCACGGCTTGGTACCGGGCACGGGTTTCGTGCAGTGCGTGCAGCCGACGGTGGGGTAGTCCTGATCGTGCAACTCGTTGTACGGGAGGTTGTGCTCAACCAGGTAGTCGTACACCTTGCGGCGCGACCAGGTCACGAGCGGACAGATCTTCAGGAGCTGGTACTGCCAGTTCCATTCGACGAGTTGGGTATTCCATCGGCTGGGCGACTGGTCCCTCCGCAAAGATGCGAACCAGATGTCCACGCCCTGGATCGCGCGGTGGAGGGGCTCGACCTTGCGGATCTTGCAGCACAGGTCGGGATTCTCCTTCCACAGCTCCGGGCGGATCTCGCGGGCCTGTTCCTGCGCGTTCAGAAGCGGCTTGACCGCTTCGAATCGGAACTGCGGAAAGAGCGTGGTGAGCTTTTCCCGGAGGGCGTGGGTCTCGGCGAAGAGAAAGCCCGTATCGACGTAGATGACCCGGAGGTTAGGCACGCGCGGTTCGAGCAGATGCATGAGCACGATGCTTTCCATGCCGAAGGAGGTGGTCATGGCCATCTCACGGTCCGAGAACCGATCCACCGCCCAGTCGACAACCGAGCCGGGACGGTTCTCCGGCGGCGGGGCCGGCGGCTGCCACTTCTCCAGCGAGACGGTGCGTGTCATCTGGCGCGTCATGGGTCAAACTTCCTTCTCCGTTGATCGCCCGCCCGCGGATCGAACTGCAGCAATACCCCGTGATTCCAGCATCTTGCTGCGGGAATCACGTTCGTTACTGGCGGCGTCTCGATTCAGCACACGCGGCGCTCTGATCCGTCCGGACGAACCGTGATCGCGGTC
>SLDM01000410.1 GCA_007125255.1 Phycisphaerales bacterium | reverse complement strand
CCGCCCCCCTGCCCCCCCTGCCCGGCGCGACGCGGCCTTTGACCGGCGGCATGCTCTCCGCCTTCTTCCGGCGACTGGCCGGCGGTCGGCCGGCGGCTGGCCGGCGGCTGGCCGGCGGGCGACCGGCATACCGCGGTCAGATGCCCGTCACATGCCCGTCACGTGCCCGTCACATGCCCGTCACGTGCCCGTCACATGCGCTGCGGGGCTTCGATACCCAGCAGGTCCAGGCCATCCTGCAGAACGCGCCGGGTCAGATCACTGAGCCGCAGACGGGAATCACGCACCGACGCCTCGTCCGCCTTCAGAACCGGACACTTCTGGTAGAAGGAACTGTAGGCATCGGCCAGTTCATAGAGGTAGGTGCAGAGTCGATGCGGCTCGAGCGAGCGGGCGACATCGTCCACCACCCCGCCGTACTTCAGCAGCATCAGCGCGAGCGTCTTCTCTTCCGGCTCATCGGGAAGGACCGCCCGATCGCGCAGAGATTCGGGGTCGATCTCCGCCCGCGCGAAAATCGAACAGATCCGAGCGTGGGCATACTGGAGGTACGGACCGGTCCGTCCCTCGAACGCGATCATCCGATCAAAGTTGAAAACATAGTCCCGCACGAGGTCATTGCTGAGGTCGGCGTACTTGACCGCACCGATCCCGACGGCCTGGCCGATGCGCTGAAGTTCCGATCTCGGCGCGCCATGGGTCGGGGCAGCGGGATCCTCCGCGCGGCTGATGACCTCCTTCTCACCGCGTTCAATCGCCTGCACGAGCAGCGATCGCAGCGTCACGTTCTCGCCGCTGCGCGTCTTGAGCGGCCGTTTGTCCTCACCGAGTACCGATCCGAAGGGAATGTGCACCAGCTCCGCGGCGGCCCCGTCGGCGGTACGGTCCCAGCCGATCTTCTTCGCGGCATCGAAGATATCGCGGAAGTGGTCCCGCTGCCGGGCATCCACCACGTAAATCACGCGCGTCGCGCCAAGATCGTGAACACGAAAGCGAACCGCCGCCAGATCGGTCGTGGCGTAGAGAAAGCCGCCGTCGGATTTTCTGATCAGCAGCGGCCGGTCGCGGTCTTCAAACCGAACGACCAATGCCCCTTCATCCTCCACGGCGACGCCTTCGCGCACAAAGGCATCAATGACATCAGGAAGTCGATCCCGGAAAAATGACTCGCCCCGGTTGTTCGCCGGCCCGAGTCTGACATTAAGCAGTTCGTAGCTCTCGTACACCGCGTCCATGGTGACCCGGATCAGCTTTTCCCAGTCCTCACGAATCGACGGATCACCCTGCTGAAGTTTTACGAGCGTTCGTTTGGCGTTCTCCATCGCCTCGTGCGCGCCGGCATTCTGTTCCTCCAACTCCGCGCGGCGGTGCGGCCCGGCGACCGGTGGCTCCATCGCTCGGGCGAGACCCCGGACATCCGCCCTGGCGCTGAGCTGGGCATCGCGGTAGGCGCGATCGAGATCGGGCAGCGTCAGCCGATCCAGGTCGGTCTCCGCGCGGCGGAGCTGATCAATCACCATCGCGATCGGCAGCCCCCAGTCGCCGAGGTGGTTCTCGCGGAAAACCTTGCGGCCGCGCCGCTCGTAGATGCGCGCGATCGCATCGCCGATGATCGTGGAACGCAGGTGACCGACGTGCATCTGCTTCGCGACGTTCACGCCGCAGAGATCGATCGCAACCGAGTGCGGATCGGGGTCCGGCTGCACCCCGAGTGCCTCCTGGTCCATCGCGTCCAGCAGGTGACCCAGTGCACCGGGCTTCAGCCGGATGTTGATGAAACCGGGCCCGGCCACTTCCGCCGGTTCCGCCACGGCGCTGAGATCGAGCGCATCGACGACCTCCTGGGCCAGATCGCGCGGCTTGCGGCCGAGCCTCTTGGCGAGTCCCATCGCAAAATTCGCCTGGTAGTCGCCGAACTGCGGATTCTGACTCGACTTGATGATCGGATCGGTCTCGGCGTACTCGTCGCCCAGCGCCGCGCCCATGGCGCTGCGGAAGGCGGTCTCGAGCAGTTCGATCGGGTCGGCGCCGGCGGTCTTGGAACTCATCGCGGTCATGGTCGGCCAAGTATAACCCCAGCCGTACCCGAAGAGCCATCCGGCTGCTCCCCGGCCTCCGTGAATCAATCGAACGCCGCGACGTCCGGCGCGCAGATCATACCGATCGGTTCCTCGTGCGGCTTGCCGGAGGGCGTAATCAACACCGCCTCAATCGGAACCCGGTTGTTGAAAAGCTCATCCACGTCGTCGATCGTCGTGTCCCGGGAGACGAAAGCGACGCGATCCCGACGGTGATCCTCTTCCAGCACCTCGCTGATGCGCACCTTCTCCAGATCAATCTCCAGCCGGTGATCACGGACATGTCCGGCCACCCACCGCGCAATGCCGTTGCTGGTGAGAAGCCCGACGAATCCTTCCGGAGCGTACACCGGATACCGGGAGTACCCGTCATCGCGCAGCAGATCGAGCACCTCCGCGAGCGAGTGGTCCGGGCTCAGCGTCACCACTTCGTTCTCAAAGCGCGGGATGACCTTTTCGGGTGAGAAGAACTTCTTCTCGATCCGCTCCAGCTCCAGGACGGTCTGCTCACTGGGCACGGCGATGTAGAAGTCCTCGCCCGTGCGGTTGTGTACCAGCGCGTTCCGCAATTCGCCGATCTCGATCAGGAAATCCGCGTACTTCGCGATCCGCCTCTGCCGGTTCGCGGCGATGCGCACCTTCGCGGAGAAGGAATGCTTGCGGCGATTACCGCCGGTCCCGATGAGATCGACCAGTTCGCGATCGATGCGGTTGTACGCCTCTTCGAAGCGGCGGATTCGCTCATCCTCGGAGATCCCGGATGCGCTCGGATCGGCCGGCCCCGTGGTCGTGGCCGCTTCGCCACGGCGGGACTCCTTCTGCGCGTCCTTCTGCTCACCTTGCTTTGAATCGGTCTCGGGGTCGTGCGTCATGCGTCAGGAGTGCCTTCGTTCGAGGTCATCAAAGTGCGGTCGAAAACGCGGTCCGCCGAGATCCTCGTCCTCCGTACGCAGCCGCTCGATCTGCGGCCCGATCTGCCGGGTGTTGCGCTGAGTCCGGTCGAGTATCTGCAGCGATCGCAGCTGGGCCAGCCAGTAGATCTGCTCACCGACGGACCGGCCGGAAGCGGTCAGCCGCCGATAGAGCTGCATGGCTTCCCCCAGCATATCGAAATCATCCGAATCGGCCGTGTGGTAGAGACACTCCGCGAGACCGATCAGCACCGGCGCGGCATTGGGCTGCTCTTCTCGCAAGGCGGCATACCGGCTGCGTGCCCGATCGTACTCGCCGGCCAGCCGGTAGGCATCGGCGATCCGCTGCCTCGCCGCAAGCGGCGCCTCCCCGGATCGCTGCTCCAGCCAGGACTCGAACTGCTCGGCCAGCGGCAGAAGCTCCCGTGCCGCCAGCCGCTGCGCTTCATCCTCCTGGCCACTTTCCAGCAGTCGCCGCACATCCAACTCGGCGCTCTCCTTCATCGGCACCAGCACCTCTGCCACCCGCTCCGGTGCCGCCTCGAGAAACCGCGTCAGGGCTTCGCGGGCGCGGCTGCGCTCACCCAATCCCTGGAAGGCGTTGATTCGAACCTGCAGAACTTCCGCGAGCAGCGCGGATGAAATCCCATCATCATCCTCGTCGATCGCCGCCACCCGATCCAGGGCCCGCTGAAACTCTTCCCGGCTCAAGGCAACCTCTGCCTGCAGAATCTCCACCCGCATGCGCAGGTGTTCAATGGATTGCTTCTCCGCGTCGGTCAGTTCCCATTGCTGCACCATCCGGTCGAACGCTCGCCGCAGCGCCGGCTCCGCCCGGGCAATCCGCTCGCGCCACGACCTCGCTTCACCGGAGTCGGTCGACCGTCGCAGCGCATCGCGCTTGATGGAGAGACGCAGCGACAGTGCGTCGATCACCGTGCCCGGATCATCATCGTTCATCACCGGACCGATCAGGTCGAGGGCATCTGAGTACTGCCCTTCCGCGCGGGCCAGGCGACCGGCAAAAAGGCGCCAGCGGTTGACCGGCCGCAGATGTTCGTAGCGGTCGAACATCACCGTGAGCGTTTCCCCCAACGCCTCCCCGGCACCGGCTTCACCATCACGGTGCGCCTGGGCGGCAAGGGCCGCGGCCCGCTGCATGGAGTCCTCCGCCTCGCGGTCACGGGGAAAATCGCGGGCCACACGAAGATAGGCGCGGGACGCCTCCAGCAGATTCCCCTGTGACTGCTTCACCCGCGCCAATCCGCGCAGCGCCAGCACCGACTCGGCCTCTCCAAGCTCAGCCCGCGCGAGCGCGGACTCGAAGAGCCCGGCGGCTTCACCGAGGGTCGCCTCCACCCGGCCCAGGGCATCGGCCTGTGCGATCACCACCAGCGGGGGCATCGTCGTGACGTCCGACTCGGGATCGATCAGGCGGCGGATGCGCGCGAAGATGAGTTGCCGCACCGCCCCGACTTCCTCTTTCGAAGCGCGATCGATGATGTTCAGATACCGGCTGAAGGCTCGTTCGTTCCAGCGCTCCGCGCTGCGCCCGGACGCCCGATCGGCAGCGCGGCGCGAGAGCAGCGCGTGCTGATCGGCCAACAGCAGTTCACCGTAACGGCCCAGCGACACGGCTCGATCCTCCAGGTCCTCCAGCATTCGCGCCGCATCGCCGGGGCTGCGTCGGTGCGCATGCACCTGGACGATGCCCAGTGCCGCGACGAATCGGTGCAGCCTGCCGGCCCCGGCACGATCGCGCACCTCTCGAAAATGCCCTTCGGCCGCATCGTGGTATTCGAGCTCATGCAGCGCAAAGCCGGCATGCAGAAGTCCCTGATCACGCAGCGATCCCTCCAGACGCGGCAGCATCGTCTCGAGCGTTTCCGCGGCGAGTTGCATCCGACGTCTCCGTTGCTCATCGCCCTCTCCGTAGCCGAGCTGGCCCTGCCAGAACGCGGAGGAACCGACCAGGAACGGCACGCGGCGATCGCGCTCGGCGTGCACCAGTTCCTGACGCCTTCGCCGCAGATCACGACTGCCGGCAAAGTCGGGGTGAGCTTCCAGATCAAGGATGGCGTTCTGCACCGCTCGCTCGGCCGTCTGTGCCGCCTCGAAGAGCGACGAGGCGATCCCGGCAACTTCCTCACGCACCTGGGTATCGGGCACGCCGAGCAGAACCATCCAGTTCGTGCCGTTGCGGGACAGATCCTCGAAATAGAGGGCGGCCGCGCGGTCGGCCAGGGCGGTTGCCGACTCGATGAGTTCATCCACCTCGTCTTCGGCGAACGCCACCCCGGAGGCAGCCAGGACAATCGCGATCAGACAGGCCAGAATCGCGCCGGCGGGCCGCGTGAAGGCTTCGTGTTGACGTCGGTCTGACCTGCTCATCCGGAACCCCCTTCGCTGAACGTGATGTTGGTATAGCGGGCCCGCGCGGCGGCATTGAACGCCCCCATCGCGTGCTCCCAGCGCGTCTGCGGCGAGGGATCGATGATGATGGGATGGTCGGGCGTGAACAACCCCCCGCCGGATCCGGGCGTGCGCTGTCGCTGCTGGAGAAAGTGAAACAGGTCGTCGAACGATGCGGGCGTGGGGAAGGGTTCCTCAAGCGAAAGCCGGTACGTGCCCCGTTGCTCGCCGGTGCTGATCACCCGCACGCGCAGGGGCGATTCGTCCAGTTGGAACGGATCGGCCTCCACTGCCGCCCCGCGCTCGGGCAGATCGAGCCGGTAGACCTCCTCGCCCATCCGAAAATTGGTCGCGACGAGAAAATACACGAGCAGCAGAAAGACGACGTCGATCATCGCGGTGGCATTGAGCGACAGGCGCGGTCGCGGCCGGCCGCGCTTCACCCGCCGGGGCACGTGGTGAATGATCTCCTGCCCGCCCGCGGGCGGGCGGCCCGAGGTCTCGTGGCTCATGGCGCGCCTCCTCCCCCGCGCTCATCGCGCATGATGGCCAGGTTCAACCGCGCGAGCGCGTCATCGCGGCCGGAACGGCTCGCGGCCCGCGAGACCGCCTGCATCGCCGGCGCGATCGCCCGGTACTCGGTGCGGTGATCCGCGCGGAGGGTGACGTGCAGATCGGGGTTGGCGCGATACTGCTCCGCCAGGCGCCCGACCATCGCCTCGAGGCCGGCCTCGTCCGGTGCGTAGCTGCGCGTGCCCAGGCGGTACGCCTCCGCCCCGCCATCGGGCCCGGGCATGATGTTGATGACCGCACGCGGCTCGTCACCGACCTTCATGGATGCGGGGTCTTCCGGTTGGGGCAGGGCCAGATCGACACGCTCGATGTCCACGATGCGCGAGACGAGCACGAAGAAAATGATCAGCAGGAACGTCACGTCGATCATCGGCGTGAGGTTCGACTCGACCGCGGCACTGCCTCGTTTGAACACCTGGCTCATGGACGGATTCCTGCCCCGCTGGCTTGAACGAGCGTCGGTTCGCTACTCCTTGCGGGCGCTGCCGGACTGGGCGGCGCGAGCGCGGAACTGGTTGAGAATCTCCTCCGCGTTGAGCGTGGCCTCGGTGGTCAGCTCATCCACCTTGTTGCGAATGACCGCGTAGCCGGCGAGAGCGGGAATCGCGACCACCAGTCCCCAGAAGGTGGTGGTCAGCGCCGTGGAGATCCCCCCGGCCAGTTGGACCGGATCGGGGTCGCCACCCGCGGCCACGATCGCCTGGAATGCGAGGATCATGCCGTACACCGTACCGAACAGACCGATCATCGGGCTGACCTGGCCGATGATGTTGAGGTACTCGATCTGGCGCAGTCGCCGTGTGGTGAGTTCATCGGAGATCTGTTCGAGACTGCGAATGACGGCGGAGAAGCCGTGGTTGGCTTCGAGCAGCGCGCCGTGCATGACGCGGCTGAAGAAGCTGGGCTCTTCCCGGGCCAGTTCGATCGCCTCGCGGTACCGGCCACCGGTGAGCAGGGTGCGGATCTCCTCGACGACACCGGGCGGAGCGATACTCTTGCGCTGGTTGGTCATCGCCATCATCCCGATGAGGCCGATCGACACCGCCGAGAGCGTGAGCAGGAACCAGATGATCATGCTGCCGATCACCTCCACGGAACGCTCGCCGGCCGGGCCGACCCGGCGCGAGATGAAGAACGCGGCGGCGAGACTGTCGCCTTCGGCCGCCGGCTGCGCTGCCGGACCCGGCGCGGCCGACGCGGCCGGCGCATCGTTCTGCGCGTGCAACGGATTTGCGCCGACCGGCCCGAGCGCGATCAGAAGTGCCGCCACCGCCATCCACCAGAAACGTTGATGCATGAATCGTCCTCCGTTCCATGTGCGGCCGACGGATTCGTGCGGCCGGAAGGTCATCTGCCTGTCAAGCTTACGGGCTGGCGAGCCCGAGTTCCGCGCGGGAGACGAAACGGTAGCCACGCGGCCCGCCGTGAATGTCCGCACCCGGGCGGCTGGCGAGCACCTGGGTCGGCTCCCAGGTCCGCCCGCCATCGTGACTGCGCCGCAGCACCACATCGGTGTCGTGACCGAAATCGCCCTTGCCGCCCTTGCGCACGTTGCAACTGGCGAGCAGCGTGCCGTCCGCGGCCGTCATCAGCGACGGGATGCGATAAACATGCGTGCCTTCGGTCGTGAAAAGGTGTTGTTGTTCGAGCATGGGGTATTTCTCGGCCTGAGGGGGACCGCTACGCTTGGGTCGATCCGCTTTCGCCGGGCGGGTGCGGGGCGTAGCCAAGGTGCGCGAAATCCTCGCGAAAGACCTCCTGAAGGAGCTGCGCGCATTCGGTG
>SLDM01000111.1 GCA_007125255.1 Phycisphaerales bacterium | reverse complement strand
GGATCTCGCCGTCCAGGACACTGATCTGGCCCAGGTTCTTCAGATGCTCTCGATCCAGAGCCAGAAGAACATCATCACCAGCAAGAGCGTTTCCGCAACGGTCACTGCCAATCTCTACGATGTCACCTTCTACGAGGCGCTGGACGCGATTCTCCGCGTGAACGGCTACGGCTACATCGAAGAAGGCAACTTCATCTACATCTACACGCAGTCGGAACTCGAGGAAATCGAGCGTGCGCAGCGGCACACCGAAAGCCGCATCTTCGAGCTGGAGTACCTCTCCGCCTCCGATGCCCGCGAATTCGTCGAGCCGCTGCTGAGCGATGATGGAGCACTCTCCCATCGCGGCGACGTCATCGATGGATTCAAGCCCGATATCAACGACGGCGGCGCCGACGGCTACGCCTTCAGCGCGAAGATCGTCGTCAACGACTATCCCGAGAACCTCGATGCGATCGGCCGGTTGCTCGGGGATCTTGATACCGCCCCGCAGCAGGTGCTGGTCGAAGCGACCGTGCTTCGCACCCGCCTCTTCGAGGACAACGCTTTCGGTATCGATTTCAGCATTCTCGGCAGTGTGGACTTCACCGACTTCTTTACCCCGTTCAGTGCGGTCGATGACCTCTTTTCCAAGGGTCAGCCGGAAGGCGTGGTCGAAAGCGGCGCCGGATCGCCCGCGACGGACACCACCGGCCACCGGCCGGTCGACGGTCGGGCCCGGGCGCTGACCAGCCGCACCACGTCGGGCGGCGGCCTCAAGCTGGGCATCATTCAGGACAACGTCAGCGTGTTCCTGCGCGTGCTCGACGAGGTGACCGACTCAACCGTTCTCGCCCGGCCGAAGATCATGGCCCTCAACCGTCAGCGGGCGGAAGTGCTGGTCGGTGAGAAGGTCGCCTACCGTTCATCCACCGCGACCGAGACGGCCGTGACGCAGCGCGTCGAGTTTCTCGACACGGGTGTGTCGCTCTCCTTCCGTCCCTTCATCAGCCGCAACGGCATGATCCGGATGGAACTGCAGCCGAAGGTCTCCTTCGCTACGCTGCGCGATACCGGTGACGGCGATACGCTTCCGGACGAATTCACGAACGAACTGACCACGAACGTCCGCGTCAAGGACGGTCAGACCCTGGTGCTCGGCGGTCTCTTTGAGGAGGACATCCAGAAGACCCGCCGGCAGGTTCCGCTCCTGGGCGACATTCCGCTCCTCGGTGCGGCGTTCCGCGGCCAGGAGGATCGCATCCGTCGCAACGAGATCATCTTCCTCATCACGCCGACGATCCTCAACGACGAGTCGCTGTGGGAGATGGGTCGCGACTCTCTGGAGTACGTCGAGTCCGCCCAGGTCGGTGCCCGCGCGGGGCTGTTGCCCTTCAGCCGGGACAAGGTGACGGCCAACTACAACCAGATGGCGATCGACGCGTACAACCGCGGCGATCTGAAGATGGCCCACTACTACATCAACAACTCGCTGCGGATGAAGGCCCAGCAGCCGGAGATGATCCGCCTCCGCCAGCAGGTCACCGGGGTGCGTGAACGTGCCCACGAGCGCGGCATCATGGAGCGAGCGGTGCGCCGCCAGCTCGGCACGATGACGCGGGACGAGGTTCCGGAAGAAGTTCCGACGCCGGATCGAAGTGAGCAGAGCATGGCTCCGTTCATGAACGATCCCCGCCGGCCGCAGGGCGGGGATGCGAAGTCCTTCGGCGCGAACACCGGCGCGAGTGTGAAGAACGACTCAAAGAACCTCGCGAGCTCCTCGCCCCGGACCGGCATCGACTTTCAGGGGCCGGGAAAATCCGAACCGAAGGGCAAGGGCTCACGCGAAGAAGCGGCGCCGCCCCAGGGCGCGGCCCAGTTCGTCATGATCGATCCGGTTCAGGTCCACGAGGACATGCTGGACCGACTCTCCACCGGCTGCTTCTGGTCGGCGTGGACCTGGCCGGCCGTGAAGTTCGATCTCGCGCAATCCGCGGGCAGTTCGGACAAGTCGGGCCTCGCGGGGGTCGACGTCAACCAGGATCAGTAAGCGCAGTCCGGGGGAGGACGATTGGCACGAGGCAGCCTGTTCACGTTCTTTCAGAGGATTCGGAGTTTTCCATGCACCTTCGCACACTGTTGCTGACACTGGGCGCCGTGACCGTACTCGGCCTTTCCGCCTGCGATGGCCCGACCAAGCAGGGAGTGCAGGCGCGTTCGGCCGCGAACGAACGGGTCAATGTCGTCAATGCACAGATGAGCTTCGACCAGGCGCGCCGCGCGTTTGAAGTCGGCCAGTTCGAACGGGCCTTGCGTGAAGTGACCAATGCCATCGAACGGTATCCCGATGAACCGCGCTACCACCTTCTGCAGGGGCGCATCTACCACGAGATGCACCGGCTGGAGGATGCCCAGCGGGCGTTCGTGCGGGCGGTCGAAGCCAACGAAGAGTTCGCGGATGCGCACTACTTCCTCGGCATCGTCTTTCAGCGCTGGTCCAATCATCAGGCGGCGTATGAGCACTACTGGCAGGCCGCGCAACACGATACGAGCAAGGTGCAGTACCTTCTCGCCGCCGCTGAATCCCTCATCACGCTTGGAGAGTACGACCGGGCGGAGGACGTCATCCGGCAGAAGCTTTCGTACTTCGAACACAACTCGGCCCTGCGTCATCTGCTCGGACAGGTCGCGCTGTTGCAGGATCGCCCGACGGAAGCGGCTCGTCTGCTCTCCGAAGCGCGGTTGCTGAATCCCGATGACCTGATGTTGCTGGAAGAGGTGGCGTGGGCCCAGTACAAGGCAGCGCAGTACGGCCGAGCGTACGAATCGATCAGCCACCTGCTGCGCCGCGTCGAGGAGCGCCGGACTGACCTGCTCATGCTGAAAGCCCGCAGTCTCGTCTACACCGACCGACTGGTCGATGCCCGGAACGTCTACCTCGAGCTGTCGCAGAAGAACGCCAGCGATGTTGACGTCTGGATCGAGCTCGGCTCGGTGGCATCGGAACTCGGCGATGACCGGCGCGTCGCGATCAGCAGTACGCGGATCATCGCTCTTGCGCCGGAGCGATTCGAAGGTTACCTCCTTCGCGCGCTGTACGAGCGCAGCAAGGGCAACACCGGTGAGGTCGCTTCGTTCATCGAGCAGGCGATGGAGCGGGCGGATAAATCGATCCTGCCGCTCCTGATGCTCGGCGCGCTGCACGAGGAACGGGGCGAACACCTCGCCGCGGCGAATGCCTACGGCCAGGCACTGCAACTCGATCCGAAGCACGATATTGCCCAGAGCGGCTTCAAGCGAGCCAGCGCGTTGTACCAGATGACCTACGTACCCATTGATTGACGTGTCCTGATCGCAGTTGATCTCACGGCACCACGAAAGACAAGAGGGTGACATGAAAGTGGGTACATTCGCCAGCCTGGTGTTGGTTGCACTCCTGGCGCTCGGCGTATTTCTCCTCCTCGGTGTTCTGCTGCGACTCGGATTCGTCGCGAACATGGGACCCTGGAGCCAGGCGCTGACGATTTCGATCATCGTTGCCGCCATCGTCGGCGCGGCGGCCGTTCCGCTCGGGATCACGTCCGATCGCTGGCTCGGTCGGTTGCGAGACTACCTGAGCAGCCAGGGGAATGCGGATTCCACGACGGCGTTCTGCGCTCCGACATGGCTGCGTCCCGTGGCCGATGCGTTTACGCAGGCCCTGGAGCAGTACCACGTTCGTGAACAACAGCTGAGCAACCAGCTGCGCGAGATTGAAATCAGCCACCATGTCTCCGAAGCGGAGCGTCGACAGATCGAAGCGGTGCTTCACTCACTGCGCGACGGCGTGCTGGTCACGAATTCGTTCAACGAGATTGTCCTGGCGAACGAGCGGACCGCCGAGATTCTCGGATTCGACGTCCAGAAGGCGGTCCACCAGCCCATTGACAGGATGATCGAGAACGAGGCGCTCTGCCGCATGATCATGGATACGCGTGATTCGGGGAACACGCGGGATGTGCGCCATGTCGAACACAGCATTTCTTCCGATCCCAAGCACGGTGAACCCGAAGTCGCCTACGACATCACGCTGGCCTGCGTGGAAGATCACAAGCAGAGCGTCGGAGGCGTGGTGACGATTCTGCATGATCTGTCGCGTGAGCGCGAAGTCTCGCAGATGAAATCTGACTTCGTATCCAAGGCGAGTCACGAACTGCGCACGCCGCTCGCATCGATTCGCGCCTACGTCGAGATGCTGGTGGACGGCGAAGCCGAGGATGAAGAGTCCCGGCAGGAGTTCTACCGCATCATCCAGGATGAAACCGATCGTCTCGGCCGGCTGATCGACAACATGCTGAACATCAGCCGCATCGAAGCGGGCATTGTTCAGATCGAACGTGAGATCGTGGACATCAAGCAGTCCATCGATCGCACGGTGCAGACGCTCGATCCACACGCGCGGGAGAAGGGTATTTCACTGCACACCAAGCCGGCCGCCATCGATCTCTGTGTCGAGGGCGACAAGGACATGCTGTACCAGGTTGTGCTGAACCTGGTGTCCAATGCGGTGAAGTACACGCCGGAAGGCGGCCGGATCACGATCTCCGCGGATTCGGACAATCTGACGCGGAGCGTGGTCGTGACGATCGCGGATACCGGACTGGGCATTCCGCCGGACGCGCTTCCGAAGCTCTTCGACAAGTTTTATCGGGTGGAGAATTACAAGCGAATCGCCAAGGGGACGGGGCTTGGTTTGAGTCTGTGCAAACACATTGTGGAAACGGTGCACCACGGACAGATCGGCGTGGAATCGAAGCTCGGGATGGGCTCAAGATTCTGGTTCTCTATACCGATGCGATATGCAGGCTCGCAGGCCGCGGCCTGAGGAGGGTGGCATGATGCCCAAGCGTGTACTGGTTGTCGATGATGAGGCCCACATCGTTCAGGTCGTGACGCTCAAGCTCAGAAACGCGGGCTTCGAGGTGATCACCGCGGTCGACGGAGAAGAGGGGCTGGAACTCGCCACGCGAGAGCGCCCCGATCTGATCATCACCGACTTCCAGATGCCGTACATGACCGGCCTGGAGCTCTGCCAGGCACTGGCCAAATCTCCGGAAACCGCCGAAATCCCCATCCTCATGCTCACGGCCCGCGGTTATGCGCTCGATGATGATGATCTGGCGACCGGAAACATCAAGGACGTCCTGAGCAAGCCGTTCAGTCCGCGATTGATCGTTCAGCAGGTGCAGGGACTTCTCGACGACACGGATGGAGACAGTCAATCCGCCGAGACGACTTCGGAGGCAGCGTGAATACCACCGTCACTCATCAACAGGTACTCCACGACTACGATGCGCTGCGCGATCGGCTTCGCAGGGCGGGTCTGGTGACGGTCGTCTGCGATGAGGATGGCACGCCCAACCCCGTCGCCACCCGGGGTGGGGACTGGCTCGAGGATCTGTTCATCAATTCCCCGCTGATCTTCCGTCTGATCAATCGGGTCGTGAAGACCTGGCGTGATCAGGAACAACCCGAGCCGACCCGAGCGGCACCGGGACTCTGGTTCGTTCCGGTACCGCTGACCAGCCGGCGCCGCATCAGCGGCTACTCGGTGACGATCGTTCCGACGACCGAACTTCTGGACGCGGAGCAACTGCTTGCCTTGTGCCAGGCCGGCCAGTGTGACTACCAGTTGACGCGAAGTCTCCTTGCCCAGCTTCCTCCGGTCCATACCACGGATGTGATGCGGACCGCGGCACTGGTGCGCTCGCTGCACGAGATCCAGGTTCGCCTGTCAATCGATGAAGAAGCGATCGAGAACACCGGGAAACAGCTTGCCGAGTCCTACGAGGAGATCAGTCTGCTCTACACGATCATCCAGAGCATGACCGTGGTGCAGCAGCCGGACCGCTTTGTGAACATTGTCTGCGAGGAACTGCTCGGAACGCTCCCGTACCGGTGGATCGCGATGCAGATGGCGGAGGATCCGGAGCGGCTGAAGAAGCTGGCGGGCGAGTTGATCATCGCCGGCGAGACCGAGATATCCACGCCGCAACTCCGGGCGATCACGACGGAGCTGACCACCGAAATGCGGCCCGACGCCCCGCTGGTCATCAACCCGGTTGAGAACGCGGAGCACGAGAGATTTCTCCCGTTCGGGAGAAACGCGCTGGTCCATCCGCTTTCCAGCGACGGGCGCGTCATCGGCATTCTCATCGCCGGAGACAAGCAGGGGACGGACTCGGAAGCATCGTCCGTCGACATGAAGCTGCTGGGCGCTTCGGCGAGCCATACGGCGATTTTCCTTGAGAACGCGGCGCTCTACGATGATCTGAACGCCATGTTCCTCGGTACGCTGGAAGCGCTGACGGCTTCCATCGACGCCAAGGACCGGTACACGTGCGGTCACTCCCAGCGGGTCGCGCATCTCACCCAGCAGTTGGCCGTGGCGGCGGGGCTTGAGGGGGATACGGTCAAGCGGATGCATATCGCCGGGCTGGTCCACGATGTCGGCAAGATCGGCGTGCCGGAATCGGTCCTGCTGAAGCCCGGCCGGTTGACGGACGACGAGTTTGCCTGGATTCGGCAGCATCCGGACATCGGCTACCGCATTCTGAAGGACATTCCGCAGTTCAAGGACATTCTCCCCGGGGTGCTGTACCACCACGAACGGTGGGATGGCAGGGGGTATCCGCGCGGCATCAGCGGCGAAGAGATTCCGCTGGTGGCGCGGCTGATCTGCCTCGCCGACTCGTTCGATGCCATGAGCTCAACCCGCACGTACCGCTCGGCGCTGGATCGCAAGCAGGTACTCAAGGAGATCGAGCGGTGTGCGGGGACGCAGTTCGACCCGGATCTCGCGCCGCTGTTCGTCAGGCTTGATTTCTCCAGCTACGACCGGATGGTGCGTGAGCACCGCGCCAATGAGCATCCCGCCGCCCGAAGCTCGGCGTCCCAGCCGCGAGGTGCCGCCGCATGAAGTTCAGCTACGAAGATCATGGCCAGGTGTCGGTGTTGACACTGAGCGGTGAGCTGACGGCGGACGAATCGGATTCATTCCGCCGCTCCTGCCAGGAGCGTTTTGCCGCCGGCATCAAGGACGTCGTTCTGAACATGGAGCACATGACCCTGATTGATTCCTCCGGCCTCGAGCAGATGCTCTGGCTGATGGAGGAACTTGCGGAGATCAACGGGCAGCTTCGCCTGGTCAATCCCGACGATACCATCGCCAAGATCCTCGAAATCACGCGGCTCGACCGGCGTTTCAACATTCACGAGACCATCGAGAGTGCGGCCAAGAGTCTGCGTTGAGTTCGGATGAACCCCATGAGCGCCAACCACCCCCATGCTGACGTTGTCGATGCCACGCCGAAGGTTCCTCTCGGCGAGATGCTGGTTCAGCGCGAGGTGATATCGCAGAATCAACTTCAGCAGGCGCTGGAGCACCAGCGGCAGAAGGGGCACAAGAAGCTGCTCGGCGAAGTGCTGATGGAGCTCAACTTCGTCAACGAGCAACAGGTGCTCGAAGTGCTGGCGGAGGGCTACGGCGTTCCGTTCGTCACGCAGATTTCCCGCCTCGCGGATCCGAAGACGATCGAACTGCTTCCGCGCGAATTCATCGAGGAGCACAAGGTGCTTCCGCTGTTCCTCGTGCGCGATATCCTGACGGTGGCGGTGGCCGAGCCGGCCAACCTGTTTCTCATCGAAGAGATCAATCGCCGCACGGGCTACGAAGTTCAGATCGTCGCGGCAACCATGCAGGAGATCGAAGGCTCGATTCGTTCCTACCTGCCGTCGGCCAACGTCTTCGTCATCGATGATATCTACGAGGATATCGATGATGCCGACTT
>SLDM01000460.1 GCA_007125255.1 Phycisphaerales bacterium | reverse complement strand
TGCGGCAGGCCGGCAAAGAGCTGATCGAGCGTGAACTTCGCCCCGCATTCCGGGCAGGACGACTCGCGCAAGCCGGTCAGGTTATAGCCGCAACTCGGACAGACGATCGCATTCGTTCCGATACGGCTGCGAAGGCGATCGGCGCGATCGGCGGATGTTTCCTTCCAGATCAGCGTGGTCCCGATCAGCCAGATCAGTATGGCAACCAGCGATCCGACAAAGATGCCGAAGGAAAGTTCGACGATGTATCCGAAGGTGGCGGCAATGGGAATGGTGATGCCGATCGCAGCCCCGCCGAGGAGGATGGTCTTCCATCGACGCCCACCCGCCCAGTTGACGTGCCGTCCCCACAGCCCGAGCCAGTAAATGAGTACGAACAGAAATGTGCTGCTTCCACCCAGCAGGAAGACCAACACTTCGTGTTGCCAGCCCAACAATTCAGAACCAGTCACGACAAAGAGCACGTACACCAACACCGCCGCCGGAAGCATGAGCGTGGTGAGAAGTATTCGCGCGACCAGACTCGACATGTGATGGCCGTTCCCTTTCGTATGAAGCCTGCTGAATGAAGCTTCTCGAATGAGGCCGCGGTCAGCCGAGCGCGTCCTCAAGTTCTTCTTCGGTATCCGGCGCGAGCCGGGTCATGATCTTCGCCCCGGCGGCATCGCCCCAGACATTCACCGTCGTGCGGCACATATCCAGAATCCGGTCGACGCCGATGATGATGCCGATTGCGGCGAGCGGCAGCTGCGGCGCATCGGGCTGGCCGGCCAGTGATGTATTGACCGCCGTGACCACGATCACCATGGTGACCAGTCCGGCGGAGGGAATCCCCGCCGCCCCGACCGCGGCGAGCGTGGCGGTGATGACCACGACGACGAGTTCGGCGAAGCTGAGCTCGATCCCGAAAAGCTGGAAGAGGAACACGACCGCGACGGCTTCGTACAGGGCGGTGCCGTCCATGTTGATCGTCGCGCCGAGCGGCAGGACGAAGTTGGCGGACTTCTTGGAGCAGCCGCCTTCCATCTCGGCGGTCTGGATGGTGACGGGCAGCGTCGCCGCGCTGGAGTCCGTGCCGAAGGCGGTCATGAGCGCTTTGCGCATCTGCCACATGAACCGGTAGGGATTCTTGCGCGTGAGCAGGTAGAGAACGGCGGGAAGGACGATCCCCCCGTGAATCGCCAGGCCGACGATCACCAGGACCATGTACTTGCCCAGTGGTCCGACGAGCGCAGCCAGCCCGATCGTGCCGACCGTCCACGCCACCAGCAGGAAGACGCCGATCGGCGTCAGCCAGATGATCCAGAGAATGAGTTTCATGAGCCCGGCGAAGGCGGCATCGAAGAACGCGACCGCCGGCTTGCCCTTTTCTCCCGTGGCCGCCAGCGCGAGACCGAACAGCAGGGCGAAGACGATCACGCCCAGCGGGCGGGTCTGGCTCATTTCCTGAACGAGATTGGTGGGGATGAGCTGTTCCAGGATGTTCATCCACACCCCACCGAGGCCCATCTCCTCCGCCTCTTCAAAGAGGTCCTCGCGGTCGCGGTAATCCTGTTCGCCGCGCTCGCGCAACTGTTCGACAACGTCGGGAGCGAGTCCGACGCCCGGCTCGAACGTGGTCACCAGCGCGGCCCCGAGAACGACGGCCAGGAGCATCGTGGAGAGGTAGTAGAGAATGGTCGACCCGCCGACGAGGCCGAGCTTGGTCGGATCCCCGAGGCTGGTGACCGCGACGACCACGCTGACGAAGATCAGCGGGATGATCATCAGCATGAGCGGGCGGATGAGAATGAGGTTGCCGGCGTTGAAAAGCCAGTCGAGCGCTTCCGGCTCGGCCGCTCCGGTGGCATGGTAAAGCGATTCGCCGAATCCGACCCCCCCGACCAGGCCGATGAGAATCAAGGTCGTCAGCAGGTTGCCTCGTTTCATGGCCGATAAGCGTACCGGCCGGCGGACGATTCTGCACTTCCGCGCGCGGTATCCATCCCCATCCCCGGCCCCATCTCCATCCCCGGCCGCATCTCCATCCCCGGCCCCGGCCCGATTCGCCTACAGTTCTCCATGACCATGAACAGCCGCCGTCCTTCGCCCTCGATCCTCCCGGTGTGGGTGGTCCTGATCGGTCTGCTCCTGCCCGCGGTGCCATCGCAGGGTCAGGCGCTCGTCCCCGAGTCCGTCGCCACCCATGAGGCCGTGGAACGGGCGCTGGAGGCGGAATGGCTCAGCCCCGGTGAACGCGCGGAACTTCGCGTCTTTCACGGCGTGTGGGATGAACGCGATCTGGTTCATCCGGCGCTGAAAGCGATGGTCGCGCTCGACGCATGGCGCCTGGATGACCCCGTCCTTGATGATGATGAGGTTCCGCTTGAACTCCGCGCCGAAGCACGCCTCCGCGCGGGTGAACTGGAGGCCGCGATCGAGCTTGCCTCGCAATCGGATTCGATTCGCGCCGCGCGCATTCGGGCCGAAGCATACGAAGGTCTGGGGCGATTCGACCGTGCCGGAGAGGTCGTGCGCGAGCCGCTGCGGCGACTGCAGCGGGAGCAACTCGACGAGGCGGATGAACTGGCCGAGGGCGTGCGGGCCCTGATGGTTCGCGCCCGGGTGGAGGGACAACCGGCCCGTGATTTTCAGACGATGATGGGGCTGCTCGCGCGGTCGCACCAGCAGCTCGATCGACTCTACTGGCCGGCCCGGCTGACCGAGGCGGAACTCCTGCTGGACAAGGATGAAGCGCAGGAAGCGGCCAGGGTGCTGCACGAGGTGCTGAGCTACAACCCGCGCAACAGTGAGGCGTGGTTCATGCTTGGCCGGATCGCTCTGCGGGTATTCGACTTCAACAGCGCGATTGCGGCGGGGGAGACGTTGCAGACGTTCAATCCGCGTCATCCGCTGGCCGAGGTCCTTTTCGCGGAAATGCGGCTGATTCAGGACGATCCGGAATCGGCGCTGGATCACATTCAGGCCGTTCTCAGCCGCTGGCCGAAGCTGCGCCGCGCCCGGGCCCTGGAGGCCGCGATGCACGCGCTGATGTATGACGAGGAGGCGCTGCGGGCCTCGCTCGATGGGTACGAGGAAATTTCGCCCGGCAGCGCGAAGGTGTACTACGTCGTCGGGCGGCACCTGTCGTTCAACCGGCAGTACGACGCCGCGGCGGAGGTGCTCGAAGAGGCGATCCGCCGCCAGCCCAACTGGCCCGCGCCGCAGATTGAGCAGGGACTGATGGAGCTCCAGTCCGGGCGTGATGCGGTCGCGCTGCGCATCCTGCGTGATGTGCGCGAGCTGGACCCCTTCAACACCCGGGCGACGAACAGTCTGCAATTGCTGGAGGACCTGGCGGACTACCGCCGGCTGGAGACGGAGCATTTCATCGTGCGCTACGCACCGGGCATCGATGAGGTCATGGTCGAGATGATGCCCGCGCGGCTGGAAGAGATTCACGATTCCGTCACCCGCCGGTTCGAGTTTGAACCCGACCGGAAAACGGTTGTCGAACTGATGCCCAACCACGAGCGGTTCGCGGTGCGAATCACCGGTATGCCGTTTATCCACACCATTGCCGCGTGTACCGGTCCGGTCATCGCCATGGAAGTGCCGCGATCCGGATCGGGGCACACGACCACCTACGACTGGGTTCGTGTCTTTCAGCACGAGTACACCCACACGGTGACCCTTGCGCAGACGAACAACCGCATCCCGCACTGGCTCACCGAGGCGGCCGCGGTGGAGATGGAGTTCAAGCCGCGCGACTACCAGACCTCGCAGATGCTCGCCCACTCCCTTCAGCAGGGCACGCTGTTCAATCTTGACGAGATCAAGTGGGCATTCGTGCGCCCCGAACAGCCGCAGGATCGCTCCAAGGCGTACGCGCAGGGACACTGGATGCTCGAGTTCATGAACGACCGGTTCGGTTCTTCGGCCGTTCTCCGCCTCTTCGAGCGTTTCTTCGAGGGCGAGCGCGAGGCTGCCGCGATGCGGAACGCCCTCGGCGTCAGCCGCGAGGATTTCTTCCGGGAGTTTCTCGAGTGGGCCGAGGCGGACGTGCGATCGTGGGGGCTCGGGGCCGAGCCGAGCATGTCGAGCCTGATGGATGAACTGCGGGCGCAGGATCCCGAAGCGGCGGCACGTCTGGCCGATTCACAGCAGGCGCGGCTGAATGCGATCGTGCGGGTTCTGACCGATCAGATCGGCCAGCCGAAGACGCGCGGCCGCCGGGCACTGACCGCCGAAGACTGGCCGGAGCTGCGCCGCCCGCCGGTGGAGATCACCGACGAGGCGCTCGAAGCGTGGCTCGAAGAGTATCCCGACCACCCCGATCTCGTGGAGCTGAAGATCCGCCGCGCGATGCAGCGTGAAGGCGGCCCGAAGCCGTGGATGATCGAGCTGTTGGAGCGGTATGCGACGTTGCGGCCGGTTGATCCCATGCCGCACCAGCGGCTCGCGCAGATTCATCTCGACCGCGGCGAACCGGAGCGCGCGATTCCGCACCTGGAAGAGCTCGATGCCCGCGAGGACTACTCCGCCGTGTACGCCGTCGAGCTGTCGCGGCTCTACCGGGCCAGGGGGGATCTCGGCCGGGCGCTGGAGAAGGCGACGCGGGCCCTGGAGATCAATCCGTACCATGCCGCCAACCGCGAGCGGGCGGCGGCGATTGCGCTGCAGAGTCAGCGGCTGGAGGTCGCGCACCAGCACATCCGCGCACTGACGAAGCTGGAGCCCGATCGACCGAGGCATCTTCAGCGGTTGGAAGCGGTCGAACGGCTGATGGAGTCGCGGTGAGCGGCTGCCAACGGCCTTCGCGGCCCCGCGGCGGCTCCGCGGCAGTCTGTTGCAGGGGGACAGGGCCAGTTGCTATCGTATGCCGCATGAACGAGGTTCTGCGACGCGTGGCGAATCAGGCGGCCCGGGGAGTTCCTGCCACGCCGGGGTGCGGGATCATCATCACCATCATCATGATGGTCACGGCCATGGCGGGGTGTGAGACGCTCTTCGGCGGCGGTGAGGATCGAACGGTCTTCACCGCACCGGAGGATGGCGAAACGCCGCTCTGGCCGTTCTGGCCCACGCAGATGCGCATTCATCCCCTGACGCGGCTGACGACCCATCCCGATACCGGTGAACCGGCCCTCGAGGTCCGGCTCGAGTTCAAGGACCAGTACGACTACCCCACGAAAATCGTCGGCCAGGTTCGCATTGAACTCACCCGCGCGAATCGGCGCACGGCGGGTGAAGAGATGGTCTGGAACATCGACCTGCGGGAAATGGCCACGAACAACAACACGTTTGACGAGGTCACACAGACGTATCTCTTCCGCTTGCAGTTCGAAGAGGGTGACCTGCCCCGACCGGCCGATATCCATGCGTTCGTCCTGGCGAACGACGGCCGGGAGTTTCAGTCCGGCAAACGGCTTGATTGACCCGGAGGGCCGCGAGTTCCGGTGCCGAATGATCGGCCGTTCAGGCGGGTGAGGCCGATGGCGGAGTGGCGGCCGCGTCCGAGATCTTCCCGCCGCCCTCGCGCGGCTCGATCACGGTGTACTGATCAAGGTTCAATACCGTGATCTCGCCATCATCCAGTCGCAGTTCGAGTCGGTCGAGCCAGAGCTTGTCGTGTCGGGAGTGTGCGAACCACGAGCCGGTCTTGGCCTGCTGGTAGCGAACGATCTCACCCTCAACGACTTCGGTCCAGGTTCGATCGCGCTGGGGCAACTGCTGAATGACGCGGACTCGCGTACCGGGCGTGTAAATCGGTGTCTCAAGCGGCATAGCAGCCAAGTGTACGGCGGGGGGCGGGCGGTGACCAGTCGGCCGGGCGGATCGGCCGAGGCATGAGCATGGGAGCGTTCAGGGCGGCTGCCGAATGATCAATCCGGCTGCGGCGCAGCCGCCGTGATCACCTCCGGCACCGCGATCGGCTCGGGGCCGATCGTGACCACCGTCGCCGCGCCGAAGTCCCGCTGGGCCAGGTACGCGTTCAGCGTCATCCGATCGACCGCTTCGATCTCGCGGGTGACCTCCTCCAGGGTGCGCGGCCGGCCGAGCCGAAAGCAGTCCCGCGCGATCGCCGCCGCCCGTGCGGAGGTCGATTCACCCGACATGACCAGGTGGCTCTTGAGCCCGACGATCGCCCTTTGAAACTCCGCATCCTCCGCGCCTTCGCTCAGCCGATCGATCTCCTGCCGGCAGACGGTGAGCGTTTCGGCGGCTCGTTCGGGCGTCGTGCCGGCGTAGAGCGTGATCAGACCCTCATCCCGTCCGGCGCGGTACTGCGCGTACACGCTGTAACAGAGCGATCGCTTCTGCCGCACTTCCGAGAAGAGTCGCCCGCTCGTCCCGCCGCTGAGCACGCTGATCGCGATCCGTTCCAGAACCGCCTGCGGGTCCCGTTCCGGCGGCGCCCCGAAGCCCATCGCCAGGTGAACCTGCGCCGTCGGCTGGGTCACGTGCTCGTAACCCTGCGCTGCGTCACCGACTTTTTCCGGCTCGTCACTGCGGCCGGTCCAGTCTCGGAACAGATCATTCAGTTGTCTGACGACCGCATCGGGATCGAATGCACCGGCGATGCCGAGGATCGCCCCCTGCGGTTTGAACCGCTGATGCCACGCTTCGCGCACCCGTTCGATCGTGGCGCTTTCCAGCACCGCGCGCCGGCCGTAGCCGTGGCGGTTGTACGGCGGGGGCATCAGCCGCGCGCCGAGCTTGAGCATCACCGCGTGCTGCGGCTCATCGTCGAGCGAATCGAGTTCCTGAATGCAAAGGCGGCGGACCGGATCGAGCGATTGTTCATCGAGCGCCGGGGCGGTGACCATCGACGTGATCAAGGGGAGCGCTTCGGTGAGCTGATCGCCGACCATCGTGGCGCTGAGGCGAAGATGGTGGGCCGAGACGCCGTTGGACCGCCGCACGCCGAGTCGGTCGAGCGCATCGCTGTGTTCGCGGCTGCTCATCCCGCCCGCCCCGCGGAAGAGCATTTCGCCGAGCAGCGCGACGACGCCCTCGCCGTCGTGGGTATCGGTCGCCGAGCCGGCGGGCAGCTGCCATTGCAGCGCAACCGACGAGACACCGCTCATGGGTTCGAGCAGCAGGGTGAGGCCGTTTTCGAGCGTGACCGAGCGGATTTCAGACATACGTGGACAGGCCCTGTTTCAGAGGCAAAAGACGGTCGAGGTGCGGTGACGGCACTATATCCGCGACCGGGAGGGGCTGTCACGACACGTTCTCGGAACGATTCGCTCGCGCTGCAATCAGGACCGATATGACTTGACCCGCACAGCCCTCACGGTTTGAACAACCCGCGGAGTCTTCCGGCGGTTCAGGTGATTCTTCGGTACCGAATGAGCGGATACAGGGGGATGAGCGTTCGCCCCGCTCGACTCAGGAGTTCCCGATGCGCGTGATCGTGAACCTGGTGATACTGTTGATGCTCATTGGCCTCATGGCCGGTGCGGTCTACCTGTATCAATTGGATCGCGAACAGGTCCGGGCGATCGAGACGACCCGCACGGAGCTGCGTCGTCTTCAGCAGCAGGTCAAACTGCAGGCCACGCTCGGCACGGTGGAATTGTCCGACCGGGGTTATCCGGTCACGATCGATCCCGCGTGGTTCGAGCACGACCGTCCGGTCAACGTCCTCCTGGGGAGCGCGCATCCCTGGGTCGAGATCGCCCACGAGGATCAGAGCCATCTCAAGCATCCGATTGACCCGGTGGCGCACGATCGGAAGCAGGCGCAGTTCTGGTACAACCCCTCTTCCGGCCAAGTGCGGGCGCGCGTCCCGGCGAGGCCGTCGGATCAGACCACGCTTGATCTGTACAACCTGATCAACAACAGCCATCTCACTTCGCTGTTCGACATGACGCGCGAAACGCCGCCGGTG
>SLDM01000533.1 GCA_007125255.1 Phycisphaerales bacterium | reverse complement strand
TCAACATGTCCGCGCAGAAGATCCATCAGCATCGTGGCACGAACCAACGGACATTGTTCCGCCGGGCTCTCGGCCTCGGCGGCTTGAGCGGCCCGGGTGGCTTGAGCATTCTGGCCCTCGGCGGGGCGGTGCTCGCGCTGGTTCCGGCGTGGCAACCCGAAGCGTCCGCGCAGGATGCCCTCGGACGGGGCGATGCGCTTGATGCGAACATCAGCCCCCAGTTCGGGCCGCGCAACGCGCCGGCTCGTCAGACCGACTTCCGGGCCCGGAACCGCATCGTGACGGGGGATGTCGCCGGTGGCCGCGGTTTCCGCGGCGCGGTGGGCTACGGAGCGGAAGGCGATTTCCGGGGCGAGATCGGAGCCGACGACCTCTTCGACTTCCGCGCGGGCGCGGCATTCTCCGGACCCGATTTCGTCCGCAGGCGGGGCGGCCTGCGCGATTCGTTCCAGATCGGCCAGGAGTTCGGCGCGATCGAGTTTGATCGCGCCTATTCCGGTCTCCCGGCCCGCGGCCACGGCCAGGCTCCGGACCGGGACCGCTTTGTCGGCGATCGCTTTGTGCCGCGGGACGACATTCAGACCGACATCGACCGGATGACCTCCGCCCTCTCTGCGGCCCGGATGTTCGAGCAGCAGAGTCAGCCCCGCGCCGTCGGCCAGATGCGCGATCAGGAAGGCCGGCCGTTCTACATGACCGCCTCCTCACTGCGTGGCTTGCGCCCCGCGACGGTCGAAGAGATGCAGATCACGGAGATGATGTCGAACTACGACTACATGCGCCTCCGCCAGGACGTGCAACAGCAGCGGGTCCAGCAGGAGATCGGATCTCCGTTCGCGCCAAGTTTCCTCCGCACGCTCTCCGATCCGGAGACCCGTACGCCGCGCGATCCGCGCGAGCAGCGACGGGACGATCGTGTTTCGGCCGAGCTGGAATCGGACTACACCCGCGTTCTGCAGCGCATTGCCGATCGCTACGCGGATTCACCGAACGTCCAGGTGAGTGTCGACTCATCTCTTCTCGGAGCCCTCGATGATGAGTTCACCGAACTGCGTGAATCGCTTCAGCGCATGAGGGACCGGCGCGGCGAAGTGCTGCGCGATGACCGCCCGGAGTCCACGATCGAGGACGATGTGGATGAGGACTCCCTTCTGCCCGGCGCACGCACCCCGCGCGATCGTGATGCCACCCGTCGCGGCATGCCCGATGATTTCGAGCAGCAACCGACCGATCGGGACGCGCCGCGCCCGGCCGATGAGGAACTCGAGCCGGGACTGGCGGAAGGCTTTTCAATGATTCTGCCCGCGCTGCGGCACGGAGAGCGGATCGGTCGCCTCGCGCCGGAGGGCGAAAGCCGTTTTGCGGAACTGTTCCAGAGCGCCGAAGCGTACCTGGAATCCGGGCAGTATTTCCTCGCCGAACAGGACTTCAACCGGGCGCTCCGCCTGATGCCGAGCCATCCGCTCGCGCAGGCCGGTGCCGGTCACGCCCAGCTCGGGGCGAACCTGTACCGCTCCGCCGCGCTGACCTTGCAGCGTCTGCTGCTCAATCATCCGGAGATGATCGATGTGCGGTACGAAAGCAATCTGATGCCGTGGGATGAACGGATCGCGGAGATGATCGACGAGCTCACGGCGCGGCTGGACAGCGAACGGGACCGCGTGCCGGCATCGTTCCTGCTCGCCTATCTCGGTCATCAGCAGGACGATCGTGAGATGGTCGAGACGAACCTGGACCGGCTTGAAGAACTTCGCGCGGATGATCCGCTGGTCGCGCTGCTGCGTGCGGTATGGCTTGAGGATGACCGCGCGATGGACGGGCTGGCCGATGAACTCCGCGAGGATCTCGAGGAGGCGATGCAGACGGAAGAGACTCCCGAGGCCCCGTCTGCGGAGAAGTGATTCGCGGCTTGTGTGTCGCCTTTCCGCGACGCACCCGGCGTGATTATCGGCACCGCGGGAATCTCAATTCCCGGGGCGAATTCTGCCGATAGATCACAGTGAATGAGTGTCATCGGTTCCCCAATCGAGACATCGCTCCTGCAGGCCGCTCAGGCCCAGCAGGCGGCAAGCAAAGCGCGGGACAAGGAAAAGGCCGCGCGGGATTCCAGTGCGCGCCGATTCCAGGATGTCATCGAGCTGCGCGTCGCCGGAGTGGAGAATGCCGAGGCCCTTCGCAAACTGCCGCCGAATGATTCCGAGCAGGCCGAGCAGGAACATCGTCGAAATGATCTGCCGCACCATCAGGAGGGGGCGGACGAGGACGGCAAGCCGCGCAAGCCCCGTATTGACATCCAGGCGTGATCTTCCGCGCTGTCTGACTGAACCTGCCACCCTCAAGGTGAAGAAGCGGCGGCCGTCCGGTGACCGATCGGCCGATCGCACGTGACGGTGCGCCTCCCGTTGCATCGCTCCCCCCCGGTGGTATAGTCCGGCGGGTGGATTGTTCCGCAGCCGGCGCCCGTGCGGGGCGCGTGTGGAGGCGGTGGGGCGAGCGCTCGTTCCGCACCGCGTGGGTCTGGAGAACGCAATCATGTCCACGTCGCCGACAGGGCGGGGTTCCGATGAACTGCCTCCCGATCCGACCTCCGGCGCCCCGGGGTCGAGCTCACCGGAGAAGAAGCCGGTTGCTCCGGACTCTGCGGATGATGGCGATTCATCACCGCGCCGAGTCGACCAGGCGATGTCTTCGCTCTATCCGGAACTCCGCGCCCTCGCGCAGTCCTACCTGGCCTCGGAGCGCGTGAACCATACGCTGCAGGCAACCGCGCTGGTCAACGAGGCGTACGTCAAACTCGCCGGCAGCGCTCAGGTGGAGTGGAAGGATCGCACGCACTTCTTCGCGCTCGCGGCGGAAGTGATTCGTCACGTGCTGGTGGATCACGCCCGCGCGGCCCGCGCCCGCAAGCGCGGCGGCCGGGCGGCCCGCATCTCGCTCTACGAAGCGGATCAACTCCTTGAGATCACCGAGGGAATCGACATTGTTGCGATACACGACGCGATCGAGCGGTTGCGCGAACTGAGCCCGCGCCAGGCCCGGGTCGTGGACCTGCGTTTCTTCGGGGGTCTCAGTGTCGAGGAGGCGGCGCTTGTCATCAATGTTTCGCCGCGCACCGTCAAGGATGACTGGCGATTCGCGCGGGCGTGGCTGCGAGGGGAATTGGAGGGGTGAGGAGAAAGCGACGGAGCGACGGAGGGAAGGCACAGGGGCACGGAGGCGCGGAGGGGAGTGTGACGGGGGCAGGAGTCCTGCGCGCCGGGTGCCACGGCCAGAGGGGCGCAGCGAGTCGGCCGTGCGAGATGGAGGAACAATCGTCGGACCAAAGTACGACGCCCAGTCGGCACCCATCGATCTCTTGATGCCTTGGTGCCTCGATGCCTTGATCCCTCCCCTCCGTCGCTTTCCTTCATTCCGTCATTCCCGCGGAAGCGGGAATCCAGGGGGCGCGGCGTGAGCGTTCCGCGCGCAGCGTGCGTACTGCGCGAACGACACCGGGTGCGTCGGCCCGCGGACCAAAGCGAGCCGGCCGTGGAAGGCAAGAAGCGAGGGAACAGTCGGCTTTGCCCCGAAAGCAACTCGCGGTTCGAGTGAACCTTGACTGCGATCATGGCTTCTCTCATGCGGCAATCGCCAGCAAAACCAACGGGCCCTCGCGCAAAGCGAAGGCCCGTTGTTGTCATCGATTGGTGAAGTGGCGAAGTGAGACTGCTGCCTATCCCCACGCGGCGAGCAGAATGAGCAGGTCAAACACATCAACGACGCCGTCGCCATTGAGATCAGCCGGGCAATCTCCGGAAGGCCGACACGGCCCCCACGCATCAAGAAGAATGAACAGATCAGCGATGCCGACTGTGCCGTCGCCGGTGAGATCACCGGGGATGGGAATCATAATCGGTTTGTCGGGCTCCGTCTCATAGGCCCAGCGGATCGGCTGGTTGGGGCCGAGGCCGCCGGCGTCGGTGAACTCGATCCACCCGTAATGGACATGGCCGTTCAGAATGATTCGAACCCCGGCGAAACCGCCATCGCTCGGCACGTTCATGTTGATGGATGGTGACGTTTGCCAGTTGTACACGCGGATCGCGCCGCTGAGGTTACCGAAGTCGGCGGCAGCATCGACGGTGTCCCCGGGCATGAACTCTTCAACGAAAACAAATGGGTGGGGCTCACCCTCCGGATCATCAATCAACTTCGTCGGCCCGACCGCGACGCGAGAATCTGACAACCCCACGATTCTGTACTGGCCGAAATACGGTTCGCCAAGATCGGTCGAGTGATCCAGGCGAAGCGCATGGCTCGGCGCAGTGCCGAACGCTGGCGGATCGTCGACCTGTTCCGGTCCCTGTGTGATGTCGAGATAAAAGCTGCCGAAGAACGGTCCGCCGAAGTCCTTTCCGTCAATGATCTCCTCCCAGATGAACTGCCCATCCGAGTTGTCAAAGACGACGACCTGGGCTGTCGCGACTGACGAAAGCGTCATGCACCCCACCGCGCCGCAGAATAATGATGTCACCAAACTCCGCATGTCTCTCTTCTTTATTCCAATGCCCTGTCAGTACAACCAACCGACATTTTCCATTTGACCTTCGCCCGGCGACGTCGCCGGAACATTCTCCATCATAATATTACCGCCTCTCTCTCGGCGAGGAAGGCCGATCTGCCCACCTGCGGAAGGATGATGGGTCGAGACCGGCCACGAAGCACGTGATCGCAATGCCGAGGCAGGCCGAACAAACGGTGACCACCGGATCTCGGCGCACCGAGATCCCACGCCTCTCTTCGTTGACCCCGTTGGCGAACAGACCGTGCCTTCATGCCGGTCCGGCCCTGCGAGCGACCGCCGCGAACCACCGCACCCGTTCCAGGATGACCGCACAGAGCGAGCGCGGCAGGGCCACCTCCGCCAGTTGGAACGTGACGTATCGGGCGTGATGAACCACCTTCTTCGCCCAATCTCAATCAGCTTCTTGCGCAGCGTCGTCAGCGACCAGTGCTCCACCGCCCTTGGCGTTTGAAGAAAGACAGTTCCGGAGCTGGCCCTCTTTATAGGTGTCGTCCAGGGCGCCCTTGTCAACAATGTGTCGCCGCGCACCGTCACGGATGACTGGCTGGCCGGCCGCGGCATGGAGCCATCCGGGTATTGGGGGGTTGGGTGCCGAGTGCCGGGTGGTGAGGACTGATCGCCGGGTGCTGCGTGCGCCCGGCGCGTGAACCGTCTTACCGCTGGGCGATTCCCAGGGAGCCGCGCTGCTGCTCGGTCAGGATCGACTGGAGCTGACGCCGCGCCCGTTCGCTGAGTTCGCGTCGCTCGAAGCGGAGTTGTTCGATCCGGCTGAAGTCGGGATTGGCGAAGCTTCGTCCCCGGGCCCGCTGCCGCCAGTCGCCTCCCTCATCATCGCCGCTCATGATCAGCTCGACCATCTGTTCCGAGAGGGCGGCGTATTCCACGCGGTACTCGAGACTCAGCTCCTGCACCCGCATGCGCTGGCGATCGGAAAGTGATTCCAGCGCGAGAACTTCGCCCAGGGTGTCGTTCACACTGTCCGGATCGTTGTAGACCTGGGGGAAAGCGCGACGGTTGTACTGCTCCCGCACGTAGCGGGCGTTCTCCGGTGAGATGCCGCCGAGCAGCTGATCGAGCACGTATCGATTGTTGACGACGATCGCCTCGTTGACTTCCCGGCTCGATGCGCCGAGATCGCGCATGACCCGGCCGAACTGCCGGCCGCGGTTGCGCCGATCGCCATTCCCGCCGGCTCGCATGGAGGCGAACGCCTGCTGCAGTTCGCGGTCGATCTCAAACTTCTCCGCGAAGATGTCGGTGACTTCGAATTCATAGTCGAGCAGCGCTTCGTGGAGGGCGTCTTGATCAGGCCGAATGTTCAGTTCGCTGATCAGGCCCGCCACGTCGATGGCGGCTTCGCTGGCGGTGGTGAACATCGCACCCATGCCGCCGGGTCCCCCGAACGCGCCGCGACCGGATGTCCGGCCCGGTGCGGGCAGGGGCGCGAACGCCGCGCGCCGGCGGGCGAGTTCCCACCGGGTGATCGGTTGTTCAAGGTCCTGGCCATCGTTCCCGCCGGCCAGGGCGGCGCTGAGATCACTGAAGAACTCCTCTTCCAGTTCCACGATCGCTTCGACCGCTTCCTGATGAAGGTCGATGATCTTGAGGATCTCCTCCGCATCGGGCATCCGCTCCGCCGCCTCGCCGCGCGGATTCTCGTATTCACGGACCGCGAGCAGCAACGGTGCGATCCGGGAACGGTTGATCTCCTGGTACCCCTGCCGGTACGAGTCGTGCAGCACGCCGAGCAGGTCGGCCTGGTTCGAGGAGAGTCCGGTCTGTTGCCGGAAACGCTGCAGGTCGCGCTGGTCGATCGGGCCGGGAAGCGACGTTTCCGGCTTCATTTCGCGGCGAAGCTCGGCCATGTCGCGCTGGGCCGCACCGGGCCCGCCGCCGCGCCGCATCGCCCGCCGCCAGCGTGAACCGCGATCCGATTCCGCCTCGATGGTTTCCTCGAGGTTCAGGGCACCGGCCAGCTCCGTGCCGATCACCCCGTGCAAGGTGCTGACGGCCGTCTGATCCCGATCCTGGGCCCGCTCGGTCAGCTCCTCGATTCTTTGTCGAAACTCACCGTCCGACTGCCGCGCGATCTGCGCGAGGCTGAGATCCTGGCGCTGCCGGTCCAGCAGGTCCATCAACTGGTCGGCCGCACGATCCTGCTGCTGCCGGTGGGCGGCCAGAAGTTCCTGCACCGTGCGCCGTGTGCGGTCGTCGAGGCCGTCTGACTCAAGAACGGTGGTGAACTGCCGTTCGGCGGGCCGGCCGATTCGAGCCACTTCGGGGTATGCCTGCCCGAGGTACATCCGCCGAAGTTCGCGGGCGGGTTCCTCCGGCAGAAGCTGGCTCAGGTCGCGGAAGGTGCGCCGGTGAAGATCCGTCACCTTCTTTGTTTCCTCCATCAGATCCTCGGTCAGGTCGGCCCAGATCTCCTGAAAGTGCTGGAACATCTGCATCATGAGCTGTCGCTGTTCGAGATCGGGGTCCGTGAAACCGGCACGATCCATCTCGCGCATCGCTTCGAGCATCATGGTCGTCGAAGCTTCGAAGACATCCTTCGCCCCGCGCGTCAGGCGCTGTTCGTAGGAGATCAGAATCGGGTCGATCCGCTCCATCTCGCGCGGTGGGAGATCGAGCCCTTCGACGAATTCGACCAAATCAACGCGCACGCCGGGATTGATAAAGTCAATGCCGCGCGTCATCTCATTGCCGTACCGGGCCCGCGCGCGGGTCAGTCGGACCCTCGGCAACTTGTTCGCCTGTTCGTCGGTCAGCGTGGACTGAATGTCGTTGAAGAACGATTCGTCGATCTGCTCGATGCGGCGCATCAGGCGACCGGCGGTGCGCACCAGGCGCTCCATCACCGGCAGGTTCGACATGTCAAAGCCGCGGCGCAGGGTGCGCATCTCGCCGAGGAACTCCTCGATGTCCCGTTCGCGCAGCTCACGAAACTGCTCGAGGTACTCGCGATGATGTTCGGAGATGAGCTGCCGCTGTTGCGGGCTCAGGCCGAGTCGCTCCGCGTAGTCGTCCAGCTCTCGACTGTCGATCGGGTCCGGCACGGTATTGAAGGTGCCCTGCGCCGAGGCGGGTGCGGTCGTCACGCCCACGGCCACCGCCAGAACCAGAATCAGAATCGGGCACCGCGGGAAGAGCAGGCAGAGTCCGGAACGGGTCGCGATCGCTTTCATGAGTTTTCTCCACGGGCGCGGGCGGGGTCGATCAGAAGTGTGTGCGGTGTGCCGGCTCCCCGAACTGATACCGAGCCGGGATGAATATGTTGCTTTCGCCCGCCCCCTCCACCTGGACGGCGGGGGGGGC
>SLDM01000281.1 GCA_007125255.1 Phycisphaerales bacterium | reverse complement strand
TCGACACCCTGCGGAGCGGACGGCTGAGTATCGGCCCGCAGCTCGAGCAGTTCGAGCGTCTCGTGGCCGCGCGGGCCGGTCGCCGACACGGCGTCGGCGTGAACTCCGGCACCTCCGGCCTGCACCTCGCGCTGCTGGCGCTCGGCATCGGGCCCGGTGATGAAGTCATCACTCCCGCGTTCAGTTTCGTCGCCTCCGCCAACTGCATCGAATATGTCGGCGCGAAACCCGTCTTCGTGGACTGCGATCCGCGCACGCTCAATATGCGCGCGGAGGATGTCGAGAAGAAAATCACCGACAGGACCCGTGCCATCATCGGCGTGGAAGTCTTCGGCAACCCGAAGGGGATGATTCAGCTCGCGGCACTTTCAACCAAGTACGAGATCCCCATGATCGAGGATGCCTGCGAAGGTCTTGGCGGCCGCTGGCGGAAGGATCCGATCGGAAAGTTCGGCCGCATGGCGGTCTTCGGCTTCTATCCGAACAAGCAGATCACCACCGGCGAGGGTGGGATGATCGTCACCGATGACGACCGGATCGCCGATCTCTGCCGGTCGATGCGCAACCAGGGACGGGCGAGCGCGAGTGCCGAACGCGGCGCGGGGCTCGGGTCGTGGCTGACGCACGAGCGGCTGGGGTACAACTATCGGCTCAGTGAAATTCAGGCGGCGCTCGGCGTCGCGCAGATGCGCCGGCTCGATGACCTGATCCACGTGCGGCAGCGCATCGCGGATCATTACACCCGGCGCCTCAGCGGCAACGCCGACCTGATCATGCCCACCATCGATGATGACGTGGAGATGAGCTGGTTTGTGTACGTGGTGCGGTTGAGTGATCAGTTCACGATGGAAGAGCGGGACCTGATCATCGAAGGCATGCGCCGTCACGACGTGGGAGCGTCGAATTACTTCCCCCCGATCCCGCTTCAGCCTTACTACGCCCGCAAGTACGGGTGCCGGGAGGGGGATTTTCCGGTGGCCGAATCGGTCAGCCAGCGCACGATCGCGCTGCCCTTCTTCCCCGGACTGACCGAGCGGGAAATCGATCTGGTTGCGCAGACGCTGGAATTGATGATCACGCGCACGACCTTCGCGCGGCGGGGGTGAGCGAGCACCGGCATCGGGCCCCGGGGATCTCGCCGGTTCGACTTCGGAGTCTTATCAATCCCCCTTTTGAGCCAGGCGTCAGAGGACTCACCGCGGAGGACGCGGAGAGCGCGGAGAAGGGCGAAGGAGTGGAGTGATGAAGCGGGGGAGAAGAGGCACGAAAGGGGAGTGACGGAGTGACTGAGTGACGGAGTGGTTGAAGCAGCGGGGTGCCACTGCCAGCGAGCGAAGCGAGTCGGCAGTGCGGGCGCGCGGTGACGCCTTCGGGGCGAGACGCCCCGTCAGAGGTGCCCCGATCATGGAAATCCGGTCACGCTGGTGTCAATCGTGTTCCGGAAGTGCTGGAGCGAGTGAATCTGAAATCTCAGATTTGAGATTCCAGGGTCTGATTGGACCCCGGCCCCGATTCCGGGTCAGGCGTCAGGACCCTGACCGCGGTGAACCAGCTTCACACCGGAAGGTGATCAGGAATTCGTATCGGGGGGGGTGGGTTGGCGCTGAGAAACCGTCCTCCACGACCAAAATCGTGGGCGAGGTGTCGCGCGCGGGGGTGGGGGGCGAACTGGGCGCAGTCAGAGGACCAGCGGGGTCCCGTCTTACGCCGGCTTCGCGTCGAGGAATTTCTCCACGCTGCGGATATCGGCCATGATCTGCGGCGTGATGGTGAGCGTGAAGCTCTCGCCGGCTTCGACATTCGTGAGCTTGGTCGTCTTGACGCGGGAGACCCAGATCTTGCCCGCCCGCTGATGCGGACGGTTGTCTTTCCGGGCCCGCTGCCCGGCCAGCTTGCGCAGTCCCCGCTGAATATGCGGCTGCATCCGCATCAGGCGGCGGATCGTCTTCTTCTCCGCCTCCCGGCCGGGAACCTTGGTCACAGTAAACGTCACGGATTTCGTGGGGGCAATCACGTCGCTCATGGCAATCTCCAGTCGAATCGCGTATCATAGCAACTCATCGGACGATGCCAAGTGTGCGACCGGCCACATGTGCGGACGGGTTTCGGCCCGTCAGGGCGATCGCTGCCCTGAGTAGCGGCGGTGACCGTAGAATCCCCCCTGTTTCCGCCGATTTCGGCTTCGGCGGGCACGCACGGGGCATGCAAGAGGCATGCAAAAGGCATGCAAGAGCTAGTTCGGTGGCTGATCCGGTAGCCCCCGGTACGTGGGGAAAGTATTCTGGAACTGTACGAAATATCGGCCTCTGCGACCCGCGGGTCGGCGTCGCGGATGCTCCCGGTCCCCGCTCGGGGCGGCCTGTAAAAGGAACCGATTCATGCCCGTCAAGACCGTCTACGAGACGAAAATCGACCACGTCTCCATTCTCGATGAGAACGGCACGTTCGATGCCAAACTCGGCAAGGGGGTCATCCCCGACAAGGATGCCGTGGCGCTCTTCGAGCACATGCTCATCTGCCGGCATCTGGATGAGGTCGCCTTCAAACTCCAGCGCTCCGGCCGGATGGGGACCTATCCCGAGAACCGCGGGCAGGAAGCCACTTCACTGGGGGCCGCCTACGCGCTCGACAAGAAGGACTGGCTCGTGCCGTGCTACCGGGAAAATGCCGGCCTCTTCTGGCGCGGCCTGCCCATCGAAATGATCCTGCTGCACTGGATGGGTGATGAACGCGGCAACCAGATCGACAACGAACTCTGCATCACCCCGCTGGCGATTCCGATCGGCACGCAGATGCTGCACGCCACCGGCCTCGCCTGGGCCGCCAAGTACCGAAAGGAAAAGCAGATCGCCTGCACGTTCTTCGGGGACGGGGCGACCAGCGAAGGCGACTTTCACGAAGCGGCGAACTTTGCCGCCAACCTCGACTTGCCGGTGATCTTCTTCTGCCAGAACAACGGCTGGGCGATCTCCGTGCCGTCGAAGATCCAGTGCTCCGCGCCGACCGTCGCCCAGCGCGGTCTGGCCTACGGCATGGACTGCGTGCAGGTCGATGGCAACGACATCTTCGCGGTGGTCAAGGTCATGAAGGACGCCGCCCGGCGTGCCCGGGAGAAGATGCGGCCGACCTTCATCGAAGCGGTGACCTACCGCCTGGGCGATCACACCACGGCCGACGATGCCCGTCGCTACCGTGATGAGAAGGAAGTCGAGTCGTGGAAGAAGAAGGATCCGATTCTGCGACTGGAGAAGTATCTCCGCGGGAAGAAACTGTGGGATGACAAGAAGCAGGAAGCGGCCATGGCCACGGCCAGGGAAACCGTGATTGCCGCGGTGAAACGCGCGGAAGAGATCGCCGAACCGAAGAACGCCGACTTCTTCAACAGCATGTACGCCGAACTGCCGGCGGAACTCAAACGGCAGCGCGACACGATGTGCACCCATTCACTGGGATTGGATCCGTCGCAGCTTGAAGGGACCGAGGCATCGAGGCATCAAGGCATCGAGGCCTGAAGCGGAGGGAGTAGGAGTTCTCAATGGATCGGGGGTTGAGATGACGGATGAGATTCGAAGTTACCGTGATCTGATTGCATGGCAGCCTGCCGTTCGAATAGGCAAGTTGATTTACGAAGTCAGTCGCACGTTTCCACACGATGAACGATTTACACTCACAAGCCAGATTCGCAGAAGTGCGATATCGATCGCAAGCAACATAGCTGTAGGTTAGGGGCTGTACTCGCTCTACGAACTTGATACGCAACTCCTTTTCGCAGCAGAATTCAAATATCTCACGACAGCCGAACTCGTACGCACCAAAGACGAACTTGATGAAACCGAGCGGATCCTTGCAGGCCTGATTCGAGGCGTTGAACGTCATGCCACGTTCACTTGATGCCTCGATGGCTGGGTGCCTGGATGCCTCAGGACAACAACAATGGCCAATCTCACTCTAGTACAAGCAATCAACCTCGCGCTGATCCAGGAAATGGAAGCCGATGACCGCGTGATGCTGCTCGGCGAGGACGTCGGGCCGAACGGCGGGGTGTTCCGCGTCACCGACGGTCTGCACGCCCGCTTCGGCGGCGACCGTGTCGTCGATACCCCGCTCGCCGAATCCGGCATCATCGGCACCGCGATCGGTCTCGCCATGAACGGCCTGCGGCCGATACCGGAAATCCAGTTCGAAGGGTTCCTCGGCCCGGCCTACGACCAGATCACCACGCACGCCGCCCGCATGCGCACCCGCACCCGCGGCGCGTTCACCGTGCCGATGGTCATCCGCGTACCGGTCGGCGGCGGCATCCACGCCCCGGAACTGCACTCGGACAGTCCCGAAGCGATCTACGCCCACCACCCGGGATTGAAAGTCGTCATGCCCGCCTCGCCCTACGACGCGAAGGGGTTGCTCATCAGCGCGATCCGCGATCCCGATCCGGTCATCTACTTCGAACCGAAGCGCATCTACCGCGCGTTCCGTGAAGAAGTGCCGGAGGATGAGTACACGATTCCCATCGGGGAAGCCCGCGTCGTGAGTGAAGGCGACGATCTCACGATCGTCACCTGGGGCGCTCCGGTCGTGCAGTGCATGAAGGCGATCGAGAACTCCGAGAAGTCGATCGAGCTGATCGACCTGCGCACGATCTACCCGGTCGATCTCGATACGATTGAAGAGTCGGTCAAGAAGACCGGCCGGTGCGTGATCGTGCACGAGGCGCCGAAGACATGCGGCTTCGGCGCGGAGATCGCCACGAGCATCATGGAACGCTGCTTCCTGCATATGGAAGCGCCGGTCCAGCGCGTGACGGGGTTCGACACGGTCATGCCCTACTACAAGCTGGAACTGGAGTACCTCCCTGAAACCGAACGCATCAGCCGCGCGATCGAGGAGGTCGTGGCGTACTGAATCACCGGAGAGAGATTGCCGCGGAGGGGCAATGGATGTGAAGCGATGATCAATCGGCGATGTGAAAAACGTCCGTCTGAACACACCGTCGAAAAGCCCATTCTTCATCATCTTCTTTGGCCCCCGCGTCTCCACGGAAACCTCGAAACTCGATAGACGAGCAGCATCATGGCTGGAACCAAGCAACCAACTGACCGATCTCATTTCATTCTGCCCGACCTCGGCGAAGGGGTGCACGAGGCGGAGCTCATCAAGTGGCGCGTCAAGCCCGGCGAGACGGTGGAAGAGCACCAGACCCTCGCCGAGATGGAAACCGACAAGGCGCTGGTTGAAGTGCCCAGCCCCTGGGCCGGCACGATCAGGGAGCTCAAGGGCAACGAGGGCGACATCATCAATGTCGGTTCGATCCTCGTGACCTATGACGTCGCCGGCGGCGGCAGCGCGCCGAAGGATGAGCCGGCCCGGGAAGTCCGCGCCCAGTCGGCAAAGCAGGCCCGTCCGCCGATGGACGAGGAGGCGGATGAGGATGCCGATACTTCCGAGCGGGAAGATGCCGGAACGGTGGTCGGCAGTATGGGCGCGGAGATGACCATCTCCGAACGCTTCGCCCGCCGCCAGGAGTCCTCCAACGGCCAGCAGGCCGCCGGCAAGGCCCTGGCAACCCCCGCGGTGCGCCGCATTGCCCGCGAGCTCGGTGTGGACATCAACCGCGTGCCGGGCACCGGTCGTGGCGGCCGCGTGACCGCGTCCGATGTCGAAGAGTTTGCCGGTACCGGCGCCCGATCCCGGCAGACCGGGACGTCGCCCCCCCCGGGCCGCGCCGCCCCGGCCCATCCCGCCCCGGATCGCCCCGCCGCGCCGATGCCGCAGGTCGACAGCGAGGGTGTCTCCGAACGCATTCCCTTCCGCGGCGTGCGGCGCAAGATCGCCCAGGCCCTGCACCAGTCCGTGCAGACCACGGTGCACTTCACCGTCGTCGATGAGGTCGATGTCACCGCGCTGGAAGGCAAGCGCAAGGAGTACAGCCACGTGCTCGGCAAAAAGCTGAGCCTGCTGCCGTTCATCGTGATGGCCACCTGCCGCGCGCTGCGCCACCATCCCGCGATCAACGCCAACGTCGATGATCCGAACGAGGAGATTCTGCTCAAGGGCGTGATCAATCTCGGTATTGCGGTGGATACCGATCACGGCCTGATGGTTCCGGTGATCCGTGACGCCGATCAGAAATCACTCGGCGAGCTTGCCGACGGCGTGGCTTCCCTGGCCAGGGGGTGTCGCGATCGCTCGATCCCGCGTGAGCAGATGACCGGCGGCACGTTCACGATCTCCAACGTGGGCAGCTACGGCGGCATGTTCGCCACGCCGATCATCAATTATCCCGAGGTCGGCATTCTCGCCGCCGGCCGCGCGTTCGATCGCGTCCTGACGAAGGACGGCGCGTTCTACGCCGGCAAGGTTCTGCCGTTGAGCCTGAGCTGCGACCACCGCGTCGTGGACGGCGCGGAAGGCGCGCGGTTCCTCAACACGATCAAGAAGCTGCTCGAGTCTCCCGAATCGCTGATCCGGAGCTGAGCGGCGTTCCCCCTTCCCCTCCTCCCCGGGCCGCCCCCAGCGCCTGATTGTCAGCGCGAACCGTCCGCTCCTCATGCCCGATCATGCCGCCACGCTCCGCGCTGCATTGACCTCCCGCGATGCGGTCATTGGCATCATCGGGCTCGGGTACGTCGGCCTGCCGCTGGCCCGGGCGGTTCACGACGCCGGATTCCGGGTCATCGGCTTTGATGTCGATCCGGCCAAGATCGACGCCCTCCGTGCGGGTCGATCCTACATCCAGCACCTCGGTGACGAAGTCGCGCAGAGCTTCGCCCGCTCCGGCCGCTTCGTGGGTACCGGCGATGCCGACCGGCTGGCCGAAGCCGATGTCATCCTGCTCTGCGTGCCCACGCCCCTCGGCGTTCACCGGGAGCCGGATCTCCAGTTCGTCATCAATTCGACGCGGCTCGTCGCGGAGATCCTTCGCCCCGGCCAGCTCATCGTGCTCGAGTCGACCACCTACCCCGGCACCACTCGGCAGGAAATGAAGCCGCTCCTGGACGGTCGCGGGCTGAAGTGCGGCGAAGATTACTTCCTCGCCTACAGTCCCGAGCGCGAAGACCCCGGCCGCACGGATCAGACCACCCGCACCATTCCCCGCATCGTCGGCGGCATCGATCCGGCGAGCGGTGCCCTGGCCGCGGATTTCTACCGCGAGTTCGTCGACCGGGTTCACGAAGTCGCCTCCGCCGAAGTCGCCGAAGCCTCCAAGCTGCTCGAGAACATCTTCCGCGCGGTCAACATCGCGCTCGTCAACGAATTGAAGGTCATCCTGGAGGCGATGGGGATCGACATCTGGGAGGTGATCGCGGCCTCGTCGACCAAGCCGTTCGGTTTCATGCCGTTCTACCCCGGCCCGGGGCTGGGCGGCCACTGCATTCCCATTGACCCCTTCTACCTCGCCTGGCGCGCCCGCGAAGTCGGACAGGCCACGAAGTTCATCGAACTGGCCGGTGAGATCAATCAGCGCATGCCCGGCTACGTGATTGAACGGCTGACCGGCGCCCTGAATGACGCCGGCAAGTCACTGCGCGGCGCCCGCGTGCTCATCATCGGAATCTCCTACAAACCGAACATCGACGATATCCGGGAGAGCCCCGCCGCCGCGATCATCGAAGGTCTGGAACGGGCCGGCGCGGCGGTCGCGTACCACGATCCGCACATGCCGCGCTTTCCGCGCATGCGCAAGCACGAGATCGAGCTCGAAAGCGTGCCGCTCACCGAGAGCGCCGTGCGGGGCTGCGATGCGGTCATCATCGTGACCGACCACGACGCGGTCGATTACGGACTGCTCGGCCGTGCGGCATCGCTCATCGTCGATACGCGCAACGCCATGGCCGCCGTCGACGCGCCGGTCGCCCGCATCGTCAAGGCGTGAAGCGCCCCCCCCGTGCCCCCCGCCCT
>SLDM01000220.1 GCA_007125255.1 Phycisphaerales bacterium | reverse complement strand
GAATATCGTATGGAAATCCCCATGAGGGATCATATCGAGCATGTCGACTTCCAAGGAAGTGCTCGCAATCAAAGGGGTCTTGAAACGTATCTGTCATTCTGAACTGAACCGTCAGATACATGAAATAACGCGCCTGGGCCCCACGATGTGCGCCCCTTCGCCGTCCAGCAGGTATACCTGCGGCATCTCACTTGCACACTTGACAAACTGCCTCCCTTCGGGTGATGCCGAGGGCAGGCGAAAATTGGCAGAATAGAGCAACGAGCCTGCTTCATGTTCCTGAACATTCGAGTGCAGTTGGTACTCGGAAATTTCCAGGTCAATCGTATCATTGCCACACACGAGACGAACCAGAGCCGCATCAGGTACCCTTGCCACCCAATGGACCCTGAGGACTACATAGACTTCACTTTCACTCCATTCTGACGTTTCAGACAGGATTGCGGTAACGACTTGAGCGCGACGCCATTCCCCTGCGGTATCACCGATGAACTCATCATGAAAGCCATCTATCTCACTGATGACCTCAGCACCACAAGCTGCTTTTCCCACATTGATCGAATCAGAATACAGCTTGCCCATGACACCCAGCGCGAACTCCGTTTGGCTCCGCTGGACTTCCGTTATCGATGTATCATTATCTTCATCTGAAGAACAACCTGCAATAGCTACGACCACAATAGCTACGCAACTTGTCGCAATCCCACCGATCGTACTATGTAGCATAAGCACCTCCTCTACTACCAGGGCATTGTTCCACGGTTATGTTCATTCTCACGATCGATCCCGCACTGAATCTGCTCCCCCCGACCGGGCCCTGACAGCAAATCAATCATTCGACTGATGCAGTCATCAGTGTTCTGCCCGATCGCTCGACGGTTGTCGGAGGGTATGCCATCATCGGGCCCAGCACACCTTACCCAATCATTCCGTTTGTCCCAATCATTGCGAAACATGACGAGGCAGCAGCGTTTGAGAACACACTCGTGCCATTCTACTCGCACCCACACCGCAACACCCTCCATATCCATTAGGGCTGTATCAATGCCCAGAAGCGCATCCACTAATTCGTCCACGTCCACCGAGATTGCTTCGCCAAAACCAAACTCAATGAACTCTTGGCCGAGCAGCTTGCCAAGTTCGTCCTTCATCCTCTCGATATTTCGACCACAACGGACTCCGATATTGTGTACATTCGCAAAGAGCTTTGCGAGACCGCCTACGTCAGAAATCATTTGGACTATCTGCGCGCCCTGCACCGCGGCAACGCCAGCTTCGATTGTGCTTGGCTTGGCGAATCTCTGAGAACCGCGGAGCCGTACTTCAACAACTCGCGGGTCCTTGGCTTCCCCTAGCTCGCATAAGTCTTGACAAATGTAGAGTCCAAAGGTGTCAACGAATCGAGTGGGATTTGAGCGAGCATACTCATACAAATTCATCCCATCCACATACCCGATCGGATCGCGGCTCAACCAGCGCCCCAAATCCGGCGCGTAGTGCCGGAATCTTACGGTGTACAACCCCGCCCCGGCGATCTCCGCGTTGAAGATGTACCCCGCGTAGCCGAGGATGTTGTCCGTCCCCCCGGCCGGGCCGTGGGTTGAGAGCATACCCGATTGACTGTACCAGCCCAGCCCCTGTGACCGCTGCACGATCGCGACATCGTTGTCGTCGACCACACCGGTGCGGGTGATGTCACCGATGCCGTACTCTCCCTGACCGTTGTTCGCATTGTTCCCGTCGTTGACCAGGTTCAGATCAGCGGACTCGGCGATGCCGTTGCCCGTCAGGTCACCCGGGCGGTGTCTCTGCGCCCGGCCATAGGCGTCATAGCTCACACGCTCCAACACGCCTCCCCGCTGGCTCAGGACCGCCACCGTCGAGAACAGTGTGTCCGTAATGTGATACCAGTCCGTCATCACCGGATCAGGAGCAGGCTCCGGATCAAGGGGGTCCGGTTCCTCAGGGAAGTCGTGCTGGCGGCGCAGGAAGATATCGTCAATGTACCGGTTCCCCCAGTAGTAGGCGATCTGTCGATCCAGCTCAAACGAACCGTCGACCTCATCGTCGATCCGCTCGAGAACCAGTTGCCAGGAGGGGTTGTAGTACATGCGGCGCGTCTGAGTGAACGATTCGCTGGGGTCAGGCTGAACCGCCGTCTTTGAGATCCGCCAGTTCAGGGCATTATACCGGTACGAGCTGATCTCATTCCAGTCATCATACTCATCCTTCTTGTCGATACGGACAAGGCGGTTCCAGGCATCCCAGACGTACCGATACTCCACTGTCACCAGGCCGACCTGGGGATAGGAAGCCGACGAGAATGGATTCTCAACGGTCTCGTTGGTGACCATGTTGCCCGCCGCGTCATAGCTCTGAGCGACCGATGGAAGAGGTAATGGTCCAACCCAATTCGCATCACAGTTACCTGTGTAAGCCATACCCCGTGACACCAGTTCGTTAGCGTCTGAAGAACCTCTCGCCTCATGTAGACAGGTGGCAGGATCTGTATGCAACTGGTTAGGCGGGGCCCAAGCGAGCTGATCAACTTGCTTCCAGTTGCCGAGTGAATCGAGACCCCACTGCATGGAGGGCTTACTCGCCACCTCACTTTCCTGGAACACATTGAGATCGTCCCTGTATCCAGCATAGGCGCGTTCGAGCCTGTGCAGGCCATCGTACTCAAAGATCTCATCACGATGGTCCCACGACAGACTCGCGGTGGTGTTGGAACGTGTCAGGCGATTCGAAGCTCGGTCATACGAGTGGACCAGTTCGTAGATCGGCGGAACATGCGGCTTGTCCGGCAAGCTGTGAAGCGACTCCACCGGGTCATAGGGCTTGAACGCACCATCGACCCAGCGGTGGGCAACCACTCTCCCGAATCGATCAAATGCCGGGTAGTGGCCCGCCGTTCCGTCCTGGTCGAACAATGTCCGTTCGCCATCCGCCCGCGCGGTACGATCAAGCTGAACATCGGGCTCCAGGTAGTCGGCGACGACGTGCCTGCTCAAGCCGAGATAGTGATACTCAACCGCATCGGTCAACCCTCCCGCGCCGATCGCTCGGACCCGGCTCAAGATGTCATCAATCGATCCGCTCTCGCCATACCCGTACGCCACGTGATCCGTTTCATCGCCACCGAACGGATAGGCGATCTCCTCCACACGGCTGTAGTTATGCGGGTCCGTTCCGGTAGGATCAAACGGCTTCTGGTCATACGACCAGGTCATCCGATACTCCGGTCCGCCGGCGCCGAACGGGAACGAGCCGGAGTGCGATTGATCCATGTGCTCCAGTTGTCCCATGTCATCATAGAGAAATCGCACCGCGGACTGCAGACTCACCAGGGGAGGTAACCCGCCGCCACCGCCACTGCTGTAACCGGTCCGGACCTCCTGAACCATACCGCGCGTGCCATAGATGGTCCCATGGTAATTCGTTTCCTCATCGATATCACTCCCGAACTCGGTTACCCGGTTCGTCGTCCGACGTCCCATCTTGTCATATGCATATTCGTGAACCGTACCGTTCTGATCCTGCATTCTGGTCACTTCGCCGAGACGGTTGTAACTCATTGTCACCGACCGCGTCTCTAGCGTCGTGCTCGCGTCCCCTTCGGGGTAAATCACCTTGAGGAGCAGGTCGTTTGAGTTGAGTGCAGAACCGGCCGGATCACCGGGATCGTTGTCATCATAGACGACACCATGGACGTATTCGGTGACCTGCACCACCTCACCGCTCCCAGTGGAGGGCGGCATATGCGCAACCTGTTTGATGACATTTGACGCTCCGTCGTAGACATAGCTCGTGACGCGATTCTGATCCAAATGGTTCGAGTTGAGCCCGGAAGTGACCTCCCATCGGTCTACATCGTCCGGATCGAGATGATTCACTTCAAGCCAGTCGAGCTCGACCGGGCCCACTTGGTTCTCAACCTGGTTCTCAACCATGGCAATGCGCCGATTCAGGCTGTCATACCGGAATCCGGTTTCAATCCCCTCCGGATCAATGACGGCATCGACACGCCCGATTTCGTCGTACCGCGTCGTCGTGACAAGCGCGTCTGACGGATCGAACTGATCGAGATCCGGCAGGACTCCACCGTAACGGAATTCATCTCCCGAGTGGTGATTGGTCCCGAAATTAATCTGCTCGAGCGCTCGTCCCGCGGAGTCGTAGCGCGACCCCTGGTAACTGGTGATGACGTTGCGCGGCTCCCCCACGTTGCTCAACGCGCCCGTCACCGAGTCGGGCGTATCGTGCGTGCGCATGCGCTGGGTGACGATCTCAAGGAGCCCGGTCTCGTCCTGATACGTGTACTCACGCTCTTCGACGACTCGGTCGGAGCTGACCTCAGCCACGAAATTGTCCGCATCGTAGATATCTGAAAACGTCTGATAGGATGCGGCAACACTGTACATCGTCTCGGGACGCCCAAGCCCATCGAATGTCGTCTTCTGCATGGGCTGCCCGGGCGCGATCCGGCCAACGGTCTGCCCACGGCCGTCATACCACCGCTGCTCCACCAGGATCCCGGCGCCTGCTTCCGGATCGACGTCGGTAGGGTCGATCGCCATCGCCGTGCGCCATGCCGTCCCCCGTGCGCTGTACATCGTCATCGCGTAGCTGCTGCGATCCTGCACACTCGGCAACCCGATCCCGCTGCCGGACGGACTGCTCGTGTAGGTACATGAGTTCGTTGCCGTCGAGCCGCCATGCCCCGTTAGTCCCTCAGGGTTCCCAAGTACCGCCTCCACAAACCATCCGGTCAGGCCGTTCTCACCCTCAACGGCCGCGCTGTCTCCCTCGGAGCGCACGGTTCACCCGAAAGCGAAGCCGGGCAGAACCAGCAGCTGGTTGCCGAGTGGCAGCTGTCCGGGAGATCGTCACCAATCCAGAAAACTCACGCGGCAAGGTCGATCCCCATCGACGCCACTCGCGCTGAAGGCCCTTCGAGAAGATCTCGTAGGCGAAGGACGGTGGTGCCGCGCGACGGTGAACAGGTCGGTCGGGTACATCAAGCGAATGATCAGCAGGGCCGCGGAAAACGAACTCATCCCGGCGGAACTCTTTCTCCGGTTGCAAACAGTCAGCGGTCTGCGAAGAGGACCCGCGCGGTCTTCGCCCACCCCCCCTCTGTGTCAATATCCCTGAGGCGAGCTGTAAATGTCTTTCGCAAACCGAGGGCGACAGGGCTTTCTACACGTGCCGTTCGCGACAATCAGAATCCGAACGTCAGATGATCGAATCCCCGAGAAAGCCGAAGCGACGGCGGTTTTCCGCCGAGCAGAAGCTTCGGATCCTCGATGCCGCCGATGGATGTACCAGGCCCGGCGAACTCGGCATCCTCCTTCGCCGCGAGGGAACCTACTCCTCCCACCTCGCCGAGTGGAGGCGTTGGCGGCGACGCCGGTTCCCCGATCACCCCACCTCGCACGCGCCGCCGACCGAGAGCCAGCTCCGGCATGATCTCGCGCGGCTGCAGCGAGAGAACGCTCGCCTGCGCCTGAAGCTTGAACATGCCGAGCGTCTGGCGGCGCTCAAAGAAAATGGGGATTCGGGAATCTCTGTGTGCCGTACTCGGTGGCGAGTACGAGGCGACGTCCTGACATCGTCCTTCCCGCTCTCCGGCATCAAGTCCATCTGACCGCCATGTCGGGGGGGCTCGGCGGGGCCCCAGACTGCGCTCCGGCCCCGGAGAGAGGTGGGGCGGCGGTGTGGTCGGCACAATTGCGGAACGTCCGGAGGGGCAATCGAAGCGCACACGACCGTCGACGCTTCCGGTGCTCGTCTCCCGCCCCGGCGGCGATGAGCAGACCGGCCACCAGTAGCACCCATTCCAGCCAGGAAAGCCCCGCCTCGCCCGCCGCGGCTTCAACGCCCTTGCGCCCGATGTGGCCGAGGCAGACTTAGACCAGTGTGCCGGGCATCATCGCGATCCAGCTCGCCAGCACATAGTGCCAGAACTTCACCGGCGTCAGTCCGAGCAGATAGTTGCCGGCGTTGAAGGGAAACAGCGGCACCAGTCGCAGCATGGCGACGATCTTCCAGCCGCCTTCATCAATCGCGCGATCGACCGCGGCGAACTTCGGATACTTTGCGGCCAGTTCCTCCACCGCAGTGCGGGCGACGTACCGGCCGATGAGAGAGGCGATCGACGCCCCGATCGTCGAGCCGATCGAAACCGCGATGAAGCCCCACAGCAGACCGAAGATCGCGCCCGCCGCAATGGTGAAGAGTCCACCGGGAACCATCGCCACCGCGGCCATCACATAGATCAGCGCGAAGATCACCGGTCCGCAGGCGCCCAGCGATTCGATCCACGCTTCCATCCGCGTGATGCCCTCACCCACGGGCAGCGATCGCATGATGAGAAACACGCCCAGAAGCACCACCACGATTGAGATCACCCGGATCAGACCGGCGTGACGCGCGATCCGGAACGACAGCGCCGCCTCATCCTCGGTGCGGTTCCCTGTTCGATCACTCTGTCCAGCCAATGCATCCAATGGCAGTTCACTTGCGGAGGTCTGCATGCGGCGCGAACGGCCACGCCAAAGGCCCGCGCGGGCTCAGCGTCTGATTCGCAACGAATTGCTCTTCGGCTGCGGCGCGACCATTCTGATCATGGCCGCGGTGATCCTGATCGGCGCCACGTTCCTCGTGATGGGACTCTTCATGGGCAGAGGTGAGTTCCTCGTGACCGGCGCGCTGCTCGTGATCGGCGCTTCACTGTGGCCGGTGGTTCGGCTGCTCAGTTCATGACCACTGCACCGTCGACCTTCCGGATCGGTCGAGCTTCAATGGTGTGCGCGGGAATGATAAGCTGTCGTCCCCGCGCAGGCGGGGACCCCGTTTGGCGCGCGTGCCGCTCCCGGCGCGGAACTGGATCCCGCCTTCGCGCGAATGAAGAACCGCATCGATCTCCGCCCACTTGCGCGAACCGAAATCACCCGCCCCCCGTCGCGCACCGGCTTGACAACGCCCTGCTCATCGATGGCACCAGACTGAACCTCGACCCCGCCCCATCGACCTTTCGCGGGGTCCGGAAGCGCCACTCATTCTTCAACGGTTTCTGCGGGTTTCGCGCACCGGGGGCGCTGAGTCAGATGGAGGGGCCGATCACTTGCCCCCACCGCTCCAATGCGGATTCCAGAAGCTTGGATATCACCCATTCCCCCCGCGACCGCGCGGCGCATCGGTGTAGAATGGCAAGATCAAACGCAAGAAGCGCATCTGAGTCTTTGGAGATGTTGTTGTGCGAAAACCAGTACGCCGCAGCCGGAAAATCGGGCTGACGCAGGGCGGGAGGGTATCTGATGGCCGCGCCAGGGAGAAATGGTCGCGCATCTTTGGTAATGATGTCTTTCAAAAGCTCTCCGAAACCGACCTGCAGCGCTGGCACGTCATCCGGGAGAATCCTTCACGCGAGTATTACCACCCCTGCTCAAGAGCAGAGATTCACGGGGTACTCAAGCAACTCCCGGAATCGCTGACGAGCAACGTGCGGGCCATCATTCTCCGCCGGATGCCCAAGGACGATGCCGAAGCCCTCATCGAAGCGCGGTGTCGATGGTCGTGTATCGTCCTCAACGCCTTTCCCAGGTCGAATCAGCTCTGGTTCCATGGGGCACCACCGCCGCAACTGGTCAAGCACGACGCACCGTGGGCCGGTTCCTGGATCAAACAATCCGATGGGAGAACCTGGGTGCAGCAGTGGACAGGAGCGCAGGCGAAGCGATACTACCTCTATCATGTCCTTCTGCACGAGCTCGGCCATCTTTACGACAGACGCCATACAGACTTGAGAGCTCGGGAAGCATTTGCTGAAGATTTTGCGCTCAAGTGGGCCAGGCGACTTGGTGCTCTCTGATTCACGGCCAGAACCACAACGGCCTTGTTCGTGCGAACAATGCCGCTTGATCCCGTAGAAGGCGCTTCAGGAATCT
>SLDM01000438.1 GCA_007125255.1 Phycisphaerales bacterium | reverse complement strand
TGGAGGCGCCAGCCTGCGGCCCTTCTCCGGATTCCTTCGCGGGACGCTCTCATCCCTGCCGGTCACGTTCACCGACTTCTGAAGCGCCGCCATTGAAACCGCCAGCGAGTCTTCTCGTCCGACTCCGCGTTCTCTCCGCGCTCTCCGCGTCCTCCGAGGTTATTGCTCTGCTGGCCCGGATCTGATCCTGGAAAACGTCTCCCTGGCTCACTGTCATCCGCGATCCGCCCGCGCGACCAGATGGCATCGCTCATCGCCGCGTTCAGGACGCCCCGGAGGACGCCCGGCAAAACGAGAGCCGGCCCCCGACAAGTCGGAGACCGGCGCTGCCATTCGGGTTGATCCGTCCCTTACCGGGACGGTAACGCTCGCACTCAGCGGCTCGGGGCGGCGGGCACGTCCGCGCCGAACCAGTCGAGCAGAATCAGCAGATCCTCTGCGCCGACGGACCCATTGCGGCTGAAGTCCGCCTCGCAACTCTCGCATCCGCCCCAGGCGGCGATCACCGCCTGGACGTCCTGGATGTCGATCATGCCGGTACCGCTGATATCCAGCTCGCGGAGAATATCACCCGCCGCGGGCGACATGGCTTTCTCCATCGGCACGCCCGGGCCGGGGCCGAAACCGCAGTAGCCCTTGAAGGCGACGTTCGCGCCGTTTGCGGCCGCGAAGCAGGCGTTGCTGTAGGTCACCCCGTCGCACCCGCAGGTCGGCAGATAGTAGAGCAGGCAGTAGATCGGACGGTCCTCGCAGGTGCCGACGCCGTTGCAGTCACCCTTTTCCTTCGCGCAGTAAGCGTCGGGCTTGCACTGGCTGTTCGCCACGCACGCGCCGGGCTTGCACTTGCCCTCGTACGCGACGCTGACGCCGGCGCTCGCGGCGTAGCAGTCATTGCTGTAGGTCTTGCCATCGCAGCCGCAGACCGGAATCCACACGTCGAGGCAGGCGAAGGGCTTCTCCGTGCACGAACCCTTCCCGTCGCAGTCGCCGACCTTCTTCTCACAGAAGAAGCCCTTCGGGCACTGGCCGTTGGTGACACACGCGCCTTTCTCGCACTTGCCGTGGTAGGCGACATTGACGCCGGCGGAGGCGGCCAGGCAGGCGTTGTCGTAGGTCCGATTGTCGCACCCGCAGACGGGATCAAGAATCTTCGGGCAGGCTGTCGGCATGGTGTCACAGACGCCGGAGCCGTCACAGTCACCGGGGTTCTTGGCGCAATACTGGCCCTTGCCGCAGTCGGCGTTGGCCTTGCACTTGATCTCCGCGCCGGGATCGCCGTCATTGGCGTCGACGGCATCATCGCTGGCGGTCAGGGGCATGCCGACCATGGTGAGCGTGAAGACGCAGACCAAAGCGATCGCGCCGATGGACCAGGGCGTGCGCACGCGGACCGCACCGGCGGGCCGATCGCTCATCGAACGAGTCGTTCTTCCGTACATGACTCAAACTCCTTTTTCGTTCCGGAACCCGCGTTCACCGCCCCAAGTTGGCCCACACGATGAACGCATCAAATGACCCGAAGACAACGCGCGCATCATATCGCACCGAAACATGAACGCAAGAAAGATCGGCCCCTCGTATATTCCGCGCATTGGCAGTTCGTGATCTCCGCCCCCTGGCGCGCTACGATCTTCCCGAACGCCTCGCGGACGCGCCGTCGTCCCGGTCCCGACACACTTTGCCCACAGATCACGCCATGACACCATGACACAAACATCAATCGAACCGGCCCGGACCGAATCCGGAACGCTCACCCGCCTCGACCACTACCGCCTGCTCGGACGGAGCGGCCTGCGCGTCTCGCCGCTCTGCCTCGGCGCGATGACGTTCGGACCCGGCTGGGGCTGGGGCGCGGATGAGGCCACCAGCCGCCGGCTCTTCGATCGGTACGCCGATCGGGGCGGCAACTTCGTCGACACCGCCAACATGTACACCAACGGCGAGAGCGAAACGATGCTCGGTTCATTTCTCCAGGGCCGGCGCGACCGCTTCGTCCTGGCGACCAAGTACACCTTGAGCATGGACCCGGCCGACCCGAACGCCGGGGGCAATCACCGCAAGAACCTGACTCACGCGCTCGAGGCGAGTCTCAAGCGGTTGCAGACCGACTGTATTGATCTCTACTGGGTCCACGCGTGGGATGAACGGACGCCGACGGAAGAGCTCATGCGGGCGCTCGATGATGCGGTGCGGTCGGGAAAGATCCTCTACGTAGGCGTTTCCGATTTTCCAGCGTGGAAAGTCGCGCAGGCCAACACGCTGGCGGAACTTCGCGGCTGGTCGCCGTTCATCGCCCTGCAGATCGAATACAGTCTCGTTCAGCGCACGGTCGAGCGCGATCTCATGCCGATGGCGCGCGAGTTCAACCTGGGAGTGACTCCATGGTCACCGCTCGGCGGGGGCGTGTTGACCGGCAAGTATTCGCGGAAGGACCTGGATGAGCTGGACGAAGAGGAACGCCGGCGGGCCGAGGATGGCGGCCGCGCGGTCAGGCTCACCGAGCGGAAGGTCCGCATCATCGAAGCGCTGCTGGAGGTGGCCGGAGAAGTCGACCGGCCCGCGGCCCAGGTTGCGCTCAACTGGCTCCTGCAGAAGCCGGGCGTCGTGAGCCCGATCATCGGCGCGCGGAAGCCCGAGCAGCTTGAAGACAATCTCGCCTGCCTCGACTTTATCCTGGACGAAGGGCATCAGCGAAGACTGGATGACGCCAGCGCCATCGAACCGGGCTTCCCGCACGACTTCCTGCAGCGCGACGGGATCCGAAAGATCCGGGACGGCGAGACCCGGATCGCCTATCCCTGACCGGTGCGCCGGTGACGAATCATTCGCGCAGTTTCCGGCGGGCGGCGTGGAGCACATCGCCGACGCTGATGCGGTCGATGCGGCAGATCGCCGCGAGATCGTCGGCGATGCGGTCCTCCGGCAGGAACGGTTCGGCGCGGAGTATCGCTTCATCGATTTCCGGCAGGTGCGTCCAGCGCGGATCGGTCGGGCCGAAGAGGGCGACCAGCGGCGTGCCGAGGGCGGCGGCAATGTGGCGCGGCCCGGTATCGTTCGTGATCAGCAGCGCCGCCTGTGCGATGATCGCCTTGAGCGATCCCAGCGTCACGCCGCGCCGGGTCAGATCAATCGCGCGATCCTGCTGCCGCATCAATGATCGAATCCGCGCGATCAGGTCCGCTTCCCGCGGCGCGCCGTTGAGGGCGATCGTCACGTCCGGATCTTCCAGCAGCGCGTCGGCGAGCTCGGCGAACCGCTCCGGCGGCCAGCACTTGGCGGCCCGGTTCGCGCCGGGGTTCAGGAGGATCGTCCGTCCGGCCGCGCCGCGGAGCAGCTCCGCGGCAGCGGCCTCTTCCTCCGCCGTCACCGCGAGTTCGAGCGCGGGATCGATGGTCTCGAGGCCGAGGGCGCCCGCGGCGAGATGGAGATACTCCGCGCGCGTCGGTACCGGACGCTGGTCGCGCGGCAATGGTTCGCGCGGGTGGGTCAGAAGAAAACCGCGCCCATCCCGCCGAAACCCGATCCGGATCGGCGTTCCGCCGAGACGGGCGGCAAGCCCGCTGCGAAAACTGTTGGGCAGCAGCAGGACCGCTTCGCCCCGCGCCGCGCGGATCGCCCGACCGACCCGCCACGGTCCGGTCAACCCGCGGTGATCGATCGGGATAATCTCATCCAGTGAGGGCAGGCCGTTGAGCAGCGCATCGAGCCCGGGCCGGACGATGGCGGTGATCCGCGCTTGCCCGCACTGCGCCCGGATCGCGCGGCACACCGGCGTGGCCATGACGACATCCCCGACCCACGACGGCATGACGATCGTGATGCGCCGGGCATCGGTGGGGATGATCGCGGCCTGCGTCATGCTCTCTTCCACGCCTCCCCGGGATCGTCATCATCGTCATCGTCATCATCGTCGACATCATCGTCATCGCGACCCCCGGATCGGGGCGGATCGCCCCAGAGCGTGCCGCCGAACTTCTTTTCGTACCACGACCCGGTCAGCCGCCGGAGTTCCGCGGCAAAGCCGAACGCCTCGATGCGTCCGGCGCGGATCGTCACGGTGATGCGATCCGGTGCGTCGGTCAGGGCGAGCACGTCCACGCCCTGTCGTTCGGCAATCGCGTGGGCGTTGGCGCGGACCATCTCGCGCACGCTCGACTGGGCAAGCGGCGCCCCTTCGAGCGCCCGCAGCGTGACGGTCGTGGTCGGTTTCGCGCTCATCGCCGGGATTCAAAGAGCAGCAACGTGATCACCAGCATCTGGATCAGTCCGGCTCCGACCATCCAGTGCAGGAACGCTCCGGTCTGGCCCAACTGCAGCAGGCCCAGGAGGGCGAGCAGGAGCGCGAGCAGTTGAAACATGACTGCGATCATCGTCAGCGGCGTGAACTCGCCTCGCTGCATCCGCTCGAGACGTATCTCCTCGGCGAGTTCCTGCATGCTCTGGCGCATCTGCCGCAGCGCGTCACCGGGAGCGTCGCGGGGCGAATGCGAGGCCGTCGACATCGACATGGTGTCGTCCTCCCCGTCGTTCGATGATCGCGGGTGGTGACCGGAGCGCACGGGCGGCGCGTTGAGAATCACGTCGACCGCGTCGTGCAGCGATTCGGCGATTTCGGTCGCCCCGCCGTGCTCGGATGAATCCTCATCAGACGTGATCAGAACCGCCCGGCATCCGGCAGCGCGGCCCGCCTGAACATCGCGGTCCTGGTCGCCGATCAGCCAGCTCTGCGCCAGGTCGATGCGCAGGTCCCGTGCCGCCTGCAGCAGCATGCCGGGGTGCGGCTTCCGCCAGGGATGATCGCGCCGATACTCGGCCACGGTGGCCTGGGGGTGATACGGGCAGTAGTAGAAGCGATCGATCAAGCCATCGCGGCCGACCGCCTCATCGACCAGCGCGGCGATCTTCTGGTGGACCGCATCGACATCATCTTCGGTGTACTTGCCGCGGGCGACGCCGCCCTGGTTGGTCACGACGATCAGCCGGTAGCCGGCGTCGTGGAGCCGTTTCAGTCCCTCCGCGACGCCGTCCATCAGGCGCACCTGATTCGGATCGCCAAGGTCTCCGTCATTGGCGATGAGCGTGTTGTCACGATCGAGGAAGACGGCCGGCTGCACTGGGTTCGGAATGCTACCACACCCCGGCCCGAATCGCGCGGAGGCGTTGTCCGTTCCGAGGGCAGGGGCCGCCCGCATGGAGGAGAGCGGCCCTGCGGCCGGCCTTCTCCGCCGGACAGTGGGAAAGGAAGAGGGGGCCACGCGGTCGCGCGGCCGAACGTTCGATTTTGTATTGGGTGACCTTCGAGCCGCCACGTGGCCTTCGCTCCGCTCAGATCACGGCCCCCGTCTTCACGCCCCTCTGCCCCTCCGTCGCTCCGTCGCTTTCCCTCCTCCCACCGCGCGCGAAACAACCCGCGGGAAGCGGATCGTTTCGGACCGAACGTGTTCACGGAGGTCTGGTGTACGGTCATGTCACGCTGACCGGCGTGACGCGGTGGGTGGGTGCTGAACAGACGCCTGCGGCCGTCCGTGGCCGGAGCTGGTGCATCCCTGCACCGACGGCTGTTCACGACTCTTCCCGGTGCAAACTGCATGCCCGTCGTGAATCGCTCCCTTGCGGCCGTGCCGCCGGTTCGTAATGGCCAGACGCGCCGAATCTGCCCGCCGCGCCGCGCAACATCCGCGCGGCCGCGCAGCGATCGGCGCCCTTTGCCGCGGCGCCTCCTGGCGAAGATCGATCTGGGCCGCATCTGGGCCGGATCAGGGCCGGATTGGGGACGCTTCGCGCCAGCGCCGGCGCACCCAGAAGAACGCCAGCGAGCCGCCGACAATGAAAACCACCGCCTCGCCGGCCGATTCGATCAGGGCGAGCTGTTCCCACGGCAGATCGCCCTCGATCGACAGCGTGCCGAGCCGCGCTCCCGCCGCCGCCACGCAGAATTCCCGGAAGCCGACCCGTCCGAAGGGAATCAGGCTCGCGGCCAGCGCCACCATGGCCAGCGCGACGATGTGCGTCATGGGAAGTTCGATTCCGAGAATCCAGAGGGCCGCCGCCATACGCACCGTGAACATCGCGATGTCGGCCAGTCTCAGAACGACCAGACTCCACAGGGCGAGGTGATCCCGCGCCATCCGGTGAATGCCCCGGCCGTGGCGCACGATCAACGGAACGCCCGCGAGCGCCTGCAGGGCGAGCGCGCCGAACGCCATCTGACCCGTCACCAGCGCGAACCAGATCCAGTCGAAGGCGTCGTGAATCAGGGTGGCGGTGAGGCACGATGCGACCCCGAGCACCAGGATGTAGCCGATGAAGCCGAACCACGCTCCGATCTGCAGCAGGCCGAGCCCGTCGACCCGGTGATGGTAGAGCACCCGTGCGATCGCCCCGGCACGGATCGGCGCGTAGTTGAGCAGATTGCCCAGCAGGTTGACCGCCTGCATGTCCAGCAGGCGGACGCGCCGAACCGAGCGGATGGAAATCCAGAACGTGACGCCGTTAAGCAGGGTGCTGACAACGGTCGCGCCGATCAGCATGGCGATCAGGTGCGGCTCGGCGGCCCGCAGACGCGACCAGTCGCCGGTCTCGATCGCGCGGATGATGAGCCAGGTGAGAAGTCCCAGGCCGATGACCCAGAAAATGACCTGCACGAGCAGGCGGCGCGGCTCAAGCAGACGGCGGGTCTCTGAATCGGGGCGTGCCGGCGCATCGGACATGCGGGATAGGATAGCGGGCATCGATTGCGGGAGGCGATCGACCGTCGCCGCGGCGTCGAGGGGCACGCACTCGGGCGTTCGCAAGCGGGCTCAGTCCGCGCCCACCCGCTCCTGCTGGCGCACTGCTTCCAGGGCCGCGCGGAGCGTGGGATACCGAAACGAAAAGTCATGTTCTGCCTGCAGACGCGCCGGAACGCAGCGGCGGCCGAGCAGGGCAAGTTCGGGATCGGTGTTGAGCAGAAAGCGGCAGGCGAACCGGACGCCGATCGCCGGGGCGGGGGGTGACCACGGGCGGCGGTACGCCCGGCGCATTTCGCGCATGAACTCGCGGTTGGTCACCGGCTCCGGCGCGGTGGTCATGTACACCCCTTCGAACGAGGGTTCGTCGATGGCGCGGAGGATCAACCGGTTCAGGTCATGCTGGTGAATCCAGGAAATCCACTGCCGGCCGGAACCGACCGTTCCGCCGAGGCCGAGTCGGGTCAGTGTGCTCAGGCGCTGCAGCGCCCCGCCCCGCGGGCCGAGGACGAAGCTGATGCGCAGGATCACGCCGCGCTGCTCGGGCAACCGGGCTTCCTGAAACGCTCGTTCCCAGGCCACCCCGACGTGCGGCGCGATCTCATCCTGAGGTCCGGGCGGGGTCGACTCATCGCAGATCGTCTCTTCGGGCACCGGATCGCCCACGATGTGGGCGGTGGCGGGTTGAATCCAGACCGGTGGCGGGTTCTCGGCCCGGCGCACCGCTTCGCCGATGACCCGGCAGGAATCGACGCGCGACTCGAGAATGACGCGCCGGTTCTCATGCGACTTCCGGCAATCGACGCTCCTGCCGACGAAGTTCACGATTGCCGCGGCGTTCTCGAAGGCGTCGGCCCAGTCGCCGAGCGTGCGCCCGTCCCAATTCCGCCAGGCGATGCGTTCATCCAGATCGCGGGGCCGGTCCGGCTGCCGGCTCAGGATCGTGACGTGATCGCCCCGTTCGATCAGCGATTCCGCCAGCCCGCGGCCGAGGAAGCCGCTGCCGCCGGGGATGACGATGTGTCCTGCGCTTGGGCCCATGGTGCCGGATAAGGATACAGAGAGAAAGGCACGGAGGGGTGGAGTGACGAAGTGACGGAGAATTCGTCGTCCCTGCGGAAGCGGGGACCCAGGGGGCGCGGAGGATGAATTCTGCATTCGGCCAAGGTTTCTGCGCGCGGGACGTTCCCGCCGCGCCCACCCGAGTGGCGACTGGGCGTCATTCTTCGGGCCGGTGATCGTCCTTCCACCAGCGCACGGCCGACTCGCTGCGCTCGCTGGCCGTGGCACCCTGGGGTTCGGCGCGCAGGACGGTTTCCTTGACTCGGGACGACTGACACG
>SLDM01000308.1 GCA_007125255.1 Phycisphaerales bacterium | reverse complement strand
GCTCCGTGCCTCCGTGCCTCCGGGCCTCCGGGCCTGGTTACCTTCGTCCCCCAACGCATTCTTTACACTACTCCCATGTCCGATCTCGGCCACGTCCCCGTTCTGCTCGATGAGGTGCTCCGTCTGCTCGCCCCCCGGGCGGGCGAGACGTTCATCGACGCGACGCTCGGCCGGGGCGGGCACGCCGAGGCGATCGCCCGCGCGGTCGGTCCGGAAGGCCGGCTGATCGGGGCGGACCTGGACCCGGCCAACCTCGAGTTCGTCCGCGACCGGCTGAAACCGCTGAAGGTGCCGCTGGAGCTGCTGCATACGAACTTCGCCGCGCTGCCGGCGTTCGTGCGGGAGCTCGGCGGTCCGGCGGATGGTCTGCTGGCCGACCTGGGCTTCAGTTCCAACCAGATGGACGATCCGGAGCGGGGGTTCAGCTTCGCCACCGACGGCCCCCTGGACATGCGCCTGGACCCGACCGCGCCGCGAACGGCGGCGGACCTGGTGGCCGAGCTGGACGAGCGCGCGTTAGCCGATGTGATTTATTCCTGCGGCGAAGAGCCGTTCTCGCGCAAGATCGCGCGAAAACTTGTGGAAAGTCGGAAGTCTGAGCCGATTGAAACGACAGCACGTCTTGCCGGACTGGTTCGAGAGGCCTACGGAGCGCGGGCCCGACAATCGCGGATGCACCCGGCGACGCGCACCTTCATGGCCCTGCGCATCGCGGTGAACGATGAGCTGGGCGGACTGACGCGGCTTCTGGAGTTGATCACCGAAGCCGCCGCGTCGGAAGCGGGTGACGCGTGGCTGAGGCGGGGAGCGCGGGTCGGCATCATCAGCTTCCACAGTCTCGAGGATCGGCTCGTCAAACGGGCGTTCGTGGAACTTGATCGACGCGGCCTGGCGACACGACTGACCAGGAAGCCCGTGACCGCCGGTGAACAGGAAGTCGCCGGAAATGTACGGGCGCGTTCGGCCAAACTCCGGGTCGTCAGGATCGACGGCCCCAACTCCGGGTCGTCAGGATCGACGGCCCCAACTCGTGACGGTCCGCAGCGTATACTGCGGCCGGGCCGACATGAGCTCACCCCTGACGGGTGGTAAGCGGTCGGGAATGACCCCTTTCCCCAGCACGGATGCTGATGAACATGACACGTGAGAACAAACTGGCGCTCGTGATCGGATTCGGACTCGTCCTGTTCGTCGGAATCCTGATCTCCGATCATTTTTCCACCGCTCAGAACCAGGAGTCGGCGGACTTCGTCTCCGCGCGCGGCGGCGGGACCACCTCCGCCGATCAGCGCCGGCGCGATCCGCAACTGCTCGAACCCCAGCGTGCCGCCGAGGAACGCACCCGATTTACCCCCAGCCCGACGCTGATGGGGACGGGTGAGCTCCGCACCGCGGAGACCGGCGATCGTGAAGAGCAGCGCGACCGCGAACCGGATCGCAACCGCCAGGCCGACCGCGACGATCGGTCCGGCCAGACCAGTGAGCCGGAACGGATCGTCATCGGCGGGCAGAACGGCCGCTCCGGCCGCGAGAACGACCGGACCCGTACTGAGCCGCCGGTCCGGTTCCACGATGTCCGCTCGGGTGAGTCACTCGGCGCGATCGCGCGGCAGTATTACGGCGATGAAGCGCTCTTCCGCCAGCTCGCCGAGTTCAACGAGATCAGCAATCCCAACCTGGTCCCGGCCGGCCGGCGGCTGCGCATTCCCGCGGTCGAAGTCCTGCGGGGCGAGGCTCCCGCGCCGTCGGCGTCCGATTCCGAATCACCACGGCGAGCGCCGGAGCCGGCCTACACGACCTACACGATTCAGCGCGGCGACACGCTCTCCCGGATCGCCCAGCGCATGCTCGGCTCGGCCCAGCGCTGGCGCGAGATCTACGAACTGAACCGCGAGAGCATCGACAATCCCGACAACGTGCCGCTCGGCACGGAGCTCCGGATTCCCCGTCCGTAGTGCATCCGGATTCCCGTCGGTCCTTCCCTTTGCGAACGTCCGCTCTTTCCGAACAGGTCACCCCGATTCACGCCTCCATGTTCGCCAAGCTGCTCATCATCATCGTGGTGGCCGGATGCACGGCCGCCGCGCTGCTGGTCAACCGGCAGCACCGGATCGACACTGCCCACGAGATCGCCGGGCTGCACGCGCGGATCGTCGAGCACGAACAGAATCTGTGGCGCCTGCAGCAGGAGATCGCCAGTCGCAGCCGCCCGGAAGATGTCCGCCGCGCGCTCCGGTCATTCGATCGCCATTGGGTCTCGCTGCCCAATCGTTCCCGGCTCCGCGTCCCCCGCCCGGAGTTCCGCCTCGCCGAGGGCGGCGCTTTTTCCATTCGTGATGCGCGGCACGAGGCGGATGATTCAATCGATGAATACGATCTGGGAGGTTGATCCGTGAGCGGGACGCAGCCTCTCTACGAGCGACAGATGCAGCGCACGACCGCGTGGGGACGGGTCATGGTCATCGGCATGATCCTGCTCATGGGCCTTCAGCTCGCCCGCGTCGTCCAGCTCAAGGTCAGTCCCGACGAAAAGCTCGCGGCCCATGTCGGTTCGACCATGTCCAGCCGGCCGGAGTTCGCCCGGCGGGGTGATGTGCTCGATCGACGCGGCCGGGTGGTGGCGATGAGTTCCCTCGGCTACCGGCTGTTCGTCGATCCCAAGCTCGTGCGCGATCACGGAACGATCGCCGCGGAGATCGCCGACGCGATCGATGCCGACCCGGTCGAAATCGACCGGGAGATCATTCCCCGGCGCGACCGCCGGTACGTGGTCATCCGTCATCTGCTGGAAGACTGGCAGGTCGATGCGATCCGGCGGGCCAACATCCGCGGCGTCGGGCTCCAGCCGCGTCTCGTGCGTCACTATCCCAACGGAGAACTCGCCGCCGGCCTGATCGGCATGGTCGGCTTCGAGCACACCGGCCTCGGCGGCGTGGAGCATCGCTTCCAGGACCAGCTCGATCCGAAGTCCGGGCGGCTGACCTATCTCCGGGATGCCCGCCAGCGCGCCCTCTGGATCGAGCCGACCGGCTACGAGCCGGGACGCAGCGGCGAGACCGTCCGGCTCAGCCTCGATCTGGTCATCCAGGAGATCGTTGAGCGGCACATGAAGGACGTCGTCACGTCGCACAACGCCGGCGGGGGGCGGATGGTCGTCCTCGACTCTCAAACCGGCGAGGTCCTCGCCCTGACCGACATTCTCAATCCCCGTGAGGGGTGGGAAGAGCAGACCGAGGACCCGATGCGCGAGCGGCATCCCGCCCTCGGGCGGAACCGGTGTGTGACCGATCCCTACGAGCCCGGCTCGACCTTCAAGCCCTTCATCTGGGCGGTGGCGACGGAGCTCGGCAAGGTGACGCTGGAGGAACGGCTCGACACGCCCGCCGCCGGCGTCTACCGCACCAGCCGCGGACGCCGCATCCGTGATGCGTTCAACCACGGCAACGCCACCTGGCACGACGTGATGACCAGGAGTCTCAACAGCGGGATGGCGATCGTCGCCGAACGAATGAGCAAGCAGCAGATGCAGGAAGCGATCGCCCGGTTCGGCTTTGGTCAGCGCACGAACTGCGGCCTGCCGGGAGAGTCGCCCGGCATCGTGACCTCGCCCCGCGCGTGGAATCATTACACGCAGACGTCGGTCTCGATGGGACACGAGATCGCGGTGACGCCGATGCAGATGGTCCAGGCGTTTTCGGTGTTTGCCCGCGATGGCACCCTGCCGCGGGTGCGGATGACGGCGCTCCATCCGGATGAACGGGATCTCGAGATCACCCACCGCATCCTCTCGGAGGAGATCACCTCTATGACCCGCCGCGCCATGCGCGATGTCATGACCGAAGGCACCGGCCGGCGGGCGCAGTCCGAGAAGTACCAGCTCTTCTCCAAGTCCGGCACCGCCCAGCTTCCCAAGCGCGGCGGCGGGGGGTATCACGATCGCCGCTACGTCGCGAGCTTCATCGCCGGCGCGCCGTACACCGATCCGCGCATCGTCGTCCTCTGCGTCATCGACGATCCCGATCCGGAGATCGGCTACTACGGTGGGGCGGTCGCGGGGCCGGTCGTCCGCGATGTCATCGACGAGGTCCTGGTGTATCTCGGCGTGGAGCCCGACCAGCCCGATGCCGGCCCGGCGCTCGTTCTCGGACGTGAGTAGGCAGGGAGGCACGAAGGCACCGAGGCACGGAGTGACGGAGGGATGGAGGTGGGTGGCCTCGGTCGTGTCCGGGGTGCCATGCTTCATCGCGGCGCGTGAAGCATGAAGGCGTCAATGTGGATGAGAAACGCGGGGGGCCGGCGGCGAAACCACACGATTTCCGGACGATCCGGAGGAGAAAAACGTCCGAAATCGGCGCCGAACCGTTAATTCGGGAAAGCGGGTTGAATCCGGCGACGAGGTGATCGTCCGGTCCGATGCGAATCGTTTGCGAATCGCTTCTGAAAGGAGGGGTGAATCGTACGGTTGGGGGCAGATCATCCGATGGCGTTCCGCGACTGAGTCCGGAACCGGAGACCCGTCCCTTCGCAGCCTGCCGGCAGGCCATCGCTCGATCGAACCGGACCGCGGCGGGCGGCTCCGAATATCGGCCGTCCTCGGGCGGCGCCCACAAACTCGAGATCGAAGGAGAGAAAACCATGAAGAAGTCCACCACCACCGTCATGATGTCGCTCATCGGAACCGGCGCGATCTTCGCCGCCAGCGGCGCCGAAGCGTCCTACATCGTCGGCGACCCCGGCGCGTACGACACCAGCGGCATCAGCTCGCTCTTCGAAGCGCGCACCCGTCTCGATGCGGGCAACAGCCAGACGTGGAAGAACGCCTTCTGGCAGTCCGGAGAACATCAGCCCGCCGCGACCGGCGGCAACTTCTCCTCGCCGTGGGTCAGTGGACAGGCGCAGAACTTTGAACTGGCCTACCACGCCGGAACCGGGATGGCGGTCTGGACCGTCGATATGCCCGGCCCGATCGGGCCGAACATGACGATGTCCAGCTTTCAACTCGGCCCGGACAACCTGCTCGCCGGTTTCCGCTTTTCCGCCCGCTCCGAAGGCAACGGCAGCAGCACGCTCCTCAATGATCTCGAGCTGTCGATCAACGGCGGGGCGTACGAATCCATCCTCGGGCTCGGTTCGGTGGAGTCCTCCGGCCCGGATGTCTTCGTGGACTCCGATACGGTCTTCTTCACCGAAGAGATCACCTCGCTGGCGATCCGCGGCAACGTGACCTTTGACTGGCTCGAGGGAACGAACCTGCAGGGCGACCGCTTCCGCGCCTCGGTGCGGCTCCTGGAAGGTCAACTGATCCCCGCCCCGGGCGCCCTCGCGCTGCTCGGCGGAGCACTGCTCTGCGGCGTTCGCCGCCGCCGCGCGTAAGCAGCCCGAGTCTGTTCGATGGTTTCCGAACCTTGACCGAAGCCCGCGTTCCCCAGCGAACGCGGGCTTCTTTCTTCTGGGACGGAACACGTCAAGTGACGAAGTGACGAAGTAACGGAGTAACGAAGTGACGGAGGGCCGGGGCACCCCAACCCTTCGTCACTCCGTTACTCCGTCACTTCGTTACTTTCTCTCCGTCGCTTCGCCCCTTCGCCCCTTCGCCCCTTCGTCGCTCACCCTTACCCCGCCCGATCATACGACTCCAGATCATACTGCTTGATCTTCTTGTACAGCGTCGTACGGTTGATATCGAGCCGCTCGGCCGTCTTCTGCCGGTTCCAGTCGTTTGCTTCGAGGGCGGCGAGGATGATCTGTTTCTCCGGCTCTTCCAGCGCGCGTTTGAGCGGCAGCGCCGGATGATCCGCCGCCGACCAGGTCTTCTGTCCACCCGACGTCGACGGAAGCGGCAGTTTTGCGCGGTTCTCCACGACGTGCTGCGGCAGATCGACGAGGTCAATCCGCGGCGAGCGGCTCAGCACCACCGCGCGCTCGACGATGTTCTCCAGTTCTCGAACGTTGCCCGGGTACGCGTAACCGCGCAGCGCGGTCATCGCCGCTTCGGTGAAACCGGTCATCTGCTTGCCCGCATCCTTCGCCTTGATCTGCAGGAAGTGCTCTGCGAGCAGCGGAATGTCACTGATCCGGTCGCGCAGCGGCGGGAGCTGAATCATCACGACGTTGATCCGGTAGTAGAGATCCTGGCGGAACTCACCCCGGGCGACCAGCTCCTCAAGCGGCTGGTTGCTCGCAAGCACGACGCGCACGTCGACCTCGATCGGCGTGGTCGAACCGACCGGTTCAAAGGTCCGTTCCTGAAGCACCCGCAGCAGCTTGAGCTGCATCCCGGGCGAGGCGGAGTTGATCTCGTCGAGAAACAGCGTTCCGCCGTGGGCGGCGAGGAAACGGCCCTTCTTGTCCGCGTGGGCGCCGGTAAACGCGCCTTTCGTGTGACCGAACAGTTCCGACTCCAGCAGCGTCTCGGGAATGGAGCCACAGGAGATCTCGACGTACGGTCGGTCGCGGCGGGGCGAAGCGCGGTGAATCGCCCGCGCGATGAGCGACTTGCCCGTGCCCGACTCGCCCGACATCAGGACGGTCGTCCGGCTCGGCGCGACCGCTTCGATCACATCGTACATGCGGCGCATGCGGGCATCGCCACCGACGATATTGCCCAGGCCGTACTTCTGATCGAGCTGCTGGTGCAGGTTGGTGTTCTCCGCCAGCAGCGCCTGTTGCCGCACCGCCTTCTCGACGGCCAGGCGCAGCTCTTCATCGACCAGCGGCTTGGTCAGGTAATCGATCGCGCCGTACCGAATCGACTTGACCGCCGCTTCGATCGTCCCGTAGCCGGTGATCACGATCGGCACGATCTGCCGGTGCTGATCGCGCAGTTGTCTGATCAGTTCCAGTCCGTTCATGCCCGGCATCGACATGTCGATCACCGCCACCGTGATCGGTGGGCTGGTTTCTTCCAGGCGCTCGAGGGCCGCTTCGGCGTCCGGGGCGGTAAACGTCTCGTAGCCGCAGTCGGCGAGGTACGTCGCGATCGATTCGGCGACGATTCCATCGTCGTCCACGATCAGCACCCGCGCCCCGGGACCGGTCGGGCCGGCCTCATCCGCGGAGGCTTCCGTGCTCTTCGGGTTCATGTTCCGGTCGTGTTCACTCATGATCCGGTCCCGCGCAAGTGAGCAGCGCGCGAATGGCCACGTGAATCTTCAGGACCGCCCCCGAGCCGAACGGTACCTGCAGGAGTTCCATGCGTCCGCCCAGTGATTCGATGATGCGGCGTGAGAGCGCCAGTCCGATCCCGTGCCCGTGTGGCTCGGTATCGGCCGGATGTAGGCCGGGGCCGGTATCGGCAATCAGGATGATCAGCTCCTGGCGCGGCGTCGTGCAGATACTGAGCTCGACGTGTCCCTGCGGCCGGCCGCTCCGGGCGCACGCCTGGATCGCGTTCCGCAGGCCGTTCTGAATGACCGTGCCCAGGGGGCCGATGGGCAGCGCCGCCGCCTCGGGCAGAACCTCCCGATCGATCGTCACCCCCGCGGCTTCCGCTTCGGACGCGACCGAACGGATCAGGGCCGTGACGGACTCTCCCATCGGCTGGTGCTCGGCGAAAACCGCCAGGTCCGCAGTCTCGGGGCGCATCAGCCCTTCCAGCAGGCTCTTCATCCGGCCGATCGACTCCCCGGCCAGGGCCAGTTTGTGTTCGGCATCCTCGGGACGGCTGAGCCGGGTCCGCGCGAGCTGTACGCACCGGCCGATACCGTCGAGCAGCGAGTTCAGCTCGTGCGCGATCTCCCGCATGAGTGGCGGGTCCACCGCGCGGCCGGGCTCATGCCGGTCGGGGTCGATATGACCGGAGGAGGAGTGGGTAAAGGCATCTCGCATGACGCAGGGAGCATCGACCGCGCCGGCCGCTCCCTGAAGCGCGAATGTTGCTTTCCCGCAACATGTTTTCCGGACGCTCCCGGGAGATGGGGCGCCGCAGCCCCCGGTCCTCTCAGATTGCCCAGCTTAACATGCCGAATCGTCGCAAATCATTGCAAAAAACAGACTTGTGACTTGCGTGCGTCGGCAGATGAAGTACGGTATCTCTGTGCGGCCGGTGCGGACGACTCTGGAGGAGAAGTCGTCCCCGGCCGTT
>SLDM01000116.1 GCA_007125255.1 Phycisphaerales bacterium | reverse complement strand
GCATCATCGTAAAGACTGCAACGTCTTCAAACTCCGCCAACTCCGGATCGAGCGTGATCACTACACAGGATACGCTGTCACGTTTGGTTACCTCCATCAGGTCGTGCATCCTGGTCCATATCTCTGACTCAGCCATCGTGCCGCCGGCGGTGAACCGGCCGACGATTGACCAGGGACGACCTTCGATCTCGATGCGCTCACCAACTGCCAGCAGTGCATCCGGGATGCCCAGCCGAGTGGCGGCCGTCGAGCCGACCAAGACTTCGTCACGACCGGTTTCGGGGAAGCGACCTTCGAGGATGGCAACCTCCTCATGTACGAGCAGCGCCGCAGGGGTCACGCCGCGAATCGTGGCGAGGGTGCCCGGTTCGTCCGGTCCATGCCGCGCGGTTCGAACGGGAAGCATCGCGTGCGCTTCGGGTGAGACGAACGGCACGCCGCCAAGCTCCCGAACACCGTGAACCGAGGCAGCCGCGATCCCGGCAACGCCCATCGCGACTTCGCTGCGCTCGACTGACTCTTCACTTCCTGCGCTGAGCAGGATGATGTTGTGTTCGCCGCCAGTGGCCCGAAGCGACTGATCCATGCCGCGCACGAACGCCGCCGCCGCCAGAATGATCAGCACCAGCAGAGCGCTGCCGCACACAATCAGCGTGAGCCGCGTCTTCGAGCGGCCGAGGTTGCGAACAGCGTAGTCGAGCGGAAGTCGTCGCATACATCATCTCCATCAGACGGCGCGGAAGCAGGTGGCGATCTCACGCCGTCCGGCTTGCAAGGCGGGAACAAGGCCGGCAAGCACGCCGACACCGGCGGCAAGGGCCAGGCCCACGCCAAGCGTGGCGGGATCGAGTGAAACCAGAATGTGAAGCCCTTCATTGGAGAGTGTGAACTGGCCGTAATGCACCAGCATCGCTGCGCCGGCGGTGCCGAGCAGGCCGCCGATGATGCCCACGATCAGCCCTTCCATGAGGATCAGCCGCGCGATCAGACCGCTGCGGAAGCCAAGCGTTTGCAGCACGGCATGTTCACGAATGCGATCCTGCACGCTCAGAACAATCGCGTTGGCGATGAGTGCGAGCACCGCGATGAGGCATCCCCAGCCGAGGTAATGCGTGAAGCCGACGAGATTGACGACATCTGCGCCGGCCTGTGCAATGAACGCCTTTTCCGGCGATGTGTGCGTCGGTTCAACATCATGCCGAAACTCATCATCGATCCGGCCCGCGACCGTCTCCAGTCGAACGGGATCATCCACCCGCACCGCGAATCCGGTCACGATTCCAGGCGACCCGGCCGGCGTGGCCTGCTGCAGGAAGGGCAGTTGTACATACGCCACGTTCTGGTCCTGCGCTTCCGTCGATTGGATGATCGCAGCGACATTGACGGTCACGCCCGCTGCTTCGAATGAATCACCCACCTGGAAGCCACGCCGGCGGGCGAGCCGTTCGCCGAGCACTGCCGCATCGGAGCGATCGTGCCAGGCGCGCAGCGAACCGTCGATGACCTCCCAGTTCCGCGAGAGCAGCTCGAGTTGATCCGCCGGAACGCCGCGATAGGTGATGACATCGAGCGACGCGCCGCAGTTGTTCACGGTAATCATGAACGGCACCGCGCTGCTGACACCTTCCATGCGCATGATTCGATCGCCATAGTGCTCCGGCAGGCGGCTCGTCGCGGGGCAGAATCGATTGGCGCGGTACACGATCAGCGTCGTGTCGCCGGCGGCAACGCTCGTTGCTTCATGCACGCTGCGCTGCAGTGTCTGGATCGCAATGAACAGGAACATCGCGATCGCGACACCGGCGATGGTGAGGAGGCTGCGCGTGCGATGCCGGATGATCTGCTTCAGGACGAGCGGTGTGTAGCGCGGGTGCATCATCTCAGTGTGCCTCCTGCATTGGCGAATCAACCAGCCGACCCTTATCAAGGTGGAGCGTTCGCGACGCGTAGCGAGTCGATCCAGGATCGTGCGTCACCATGATGAGCGTCTTGCCCAGGTCGCCGGAGAGCCGCGTCAGCAGGCTCATGATGGCCGCGGCAGAGTCCCGGTCGAGATCACCCGTCGGTTCGTCCGCAACAATCAGTTGCGGGTCGGCGACCAGAGCACGAGCGATGGCAACGCGTTGCTCCTGTCCCCCGGAGAGTTGCCGCGGATAGTGATCGTGTCGGTCGGCGATGTTCGCCAGTTCCAGTGCCGCCGCCACGCGCGTATGCCGTTCACGCCGCGAGATCGGTTGCAGCAGCAGCGGCAGCTCCACGTTCTCATACGCCGTCAGGACCGGCACGAGGTGATAGAGCTGAAAGACATAGCCGACGTTGTGCGCGCGCCAGTCCGCCAGTCTGGTTCTTGACAGCGTGCTCAGATCCACTTCGCCGACGTGCAGTGATCCGCCGGTCGGCCGATCGATGCCGGCAATCAGGTTGAGCAAGGTTGTCTTCCCGCTGCCGGAGGGTCCCATCAGCGCGAGGAACTCACCTCGGGCAACATCGAGGTCGAGCCTTTCCAGGGGTGTGATGAGCATATCACCCTTGCGATAGGTCTTCGTGAGATTTCGGCACCTGATGAATGTCATGTCATGGTCCTTCACTGCCGCTGCTCTGGCCGACAGGGCTCCGGCGAATGCGCACACGCATGTCCGGCTGAAGCGATGCGGGGGGGTTGAGAATCGTCCGGTCACCCGGTTCGAGGCCGCTTTGCACGAATACGAGATCACCGTCACGGCCGCCGATGGTGATATCGCGCAACTTCGCAATGCGCCGCTGAGTGCCCGGATCCGGCTCAACGACCCAGACCTGCGCCCGATGCTCGGTTTGATTGAGAATCGCATCGGAGGTGACGTACACACGCAGTGAACCGATATCTGTGGCGGTTGAGTCGCCGGCCGCCTGTCTCGTGTCACCACCTGGCGCACTCTCACTACGACTGAGAAAGCGCACACGACAGAGCATCTCCGGCTTGAGCAGAGGCGACGGATCGTGAATGCGGACCTTCATCTGAACGGTATTGCGCTGAATGTCCGCGAGATGAATGACGCGCGTGACTTCACCTTCGAAGACATGCTCTGGCAGGACCTCGGTGGTGATTCTTGCTCTGGTGCCGACGCGCACCTTTGCCGCGTCGGTCAGAGGCACATCCGCGCGAACCTGAAGATGCGAGGGATCGTACAGCCGCATCACACCGGGAAAGTGCGCTTCGCCCGGCCCGTCTCCGGCAGCCACGACGCGCGTCCCGGGTACGACCGAACGGGACAGCACCACGCCATCGACCGGGGCGCGAATGACGGTTCGCTCCAGGGCGAGTTCCGCCTCCTCCAGCGCGATGAGCCGCTGCTCAATCACAGCCGCAGATTGCTCCTGCATGGCCTGTGCGGCGTCAACCTCGGCCTGTTGGCTGCGCAACCGGTGCTCAAGTCGTGCGAACTCGCCCGGCGAGATGCCGCCGACTTCGACAAGCTCACGTTTCCGATCGACTTCGTCCTGCAGTTCATCGAAGCGTGCTTCGGCAGCAGCCATCGTCGCCGCCATATGGTTCAGCGATGCCTGCAACGCGCGAAGTTCTGCGCGGGCCCGGCGCACTCGCAACTCGGCATCCTCGGCAATCAACCGCACCAGCACATCACCCTTCGTGACCCGATCGCCCTCCAGCACCAGCACTTCCTCGACAACACCGGCCGTCAAAGGCTGAACGGTGATCGCATACGGATCCGGCTCGATCCATCCGGGCGACTGCGCGATGATAGTCGGCTCACCTGTCGGCGCAGCGGCCCGAGATTCTTGCGCATCGCCTGGCCTGGCTTCCGTCGTCTGCGCCGCTGCTCGCGTCACGACCGGCACGACGTCCACCTCAATCGAAGGCATGAACGCATCACGGGCTGCATAAGCCAGCAGTGCGAGGGCGAGGAGCACAACGGCGACCGGCAGCACGTACCGCATCAGCCATCGTGATCGAGGCCGTGGCACCGTCACTGATGAAGCGCCCTTCCGCTGCAGGGAAGACAATTGTTCGAGAGTTTGTGCATCGCTCATGGGAGACGCTCATCTCGTGAATCATCGTGGCCAGGGTCGCCTTGCGCCCGAACATCGTCCTCCGGTGGGCCGAGCAGTTCGCGCATCCGAACGATCGTGGTCGCCCGTGTCGCTTCGAGTTTGATCAGTTCAATTTGCGACTCGTACTGACGGCGAAGGGTGTCCAGCAGAAGCAAAGTGTCGACCTCTCCCAACGCAGCAATACGGCGAGCTTCCTCGTATTGCTGATCAACCATCGGAATGATCGTCATCAGAATGCGATCATGCTGTTCATCGGTCGCGTCCAGTCGCGCCTCCGCCATCGCATATTCCAGCATCAGCGATTCGTAGGCGGTCTCGACGATGGTGATCGCCTGCTCTCGCTCCGCGGCGACCTCCGCGATCTGCTGCCGATTGCGATTGAGGATCGGAAGGGGGAGGGAAAATCCGAGCAGGATGCGGTGTGTTCCATCTTCATAGTTGTGCCCGGGGCCGATTGTCAGGTCGGGATACTGCCTGCGCACCGCCAGTTCAAGGGCGCGCTCTGATGATTGGTGCTCGGCCAGAAGCGTTTGCAGGCCCGGATTCCGATCGCGGATTGCTGCGGAGGGCTCGCCTTCGATTGACGGTGATTCAATGGAGATCTGCGCGGTCAGGTGAATCTCCGCCGAAGGTGCAAGACCCAGCAGTTGCCGCAACGCAAGTTCGCGCTCTGCAATGGAAAGCTCGATCTCTCGCAGTTGATTGCGTCGTTGGGCGTGCTCGATATGGAACAATCGCCCCTGAATGCGGGCCAGTTCTCCGACCTGCTCCATCCGGGTGACGATCTCGACGATGCCTTCAAGGCCCTCGAGAAAGTCGGCGGCGACTTCTCGTTTCAGCATGGCGGCCGACCACGCGATCCATGCGCGATGAACGTCCATCCGTACCTGCCATTCACTTTCGTAAACTGCATGAAGCGCCGCGTGGTGAGCGGTTGCTGCTCGCTGTTTCTCGATCTCAAGTCGTCCGGAGATCGGCAGCGTGAAGCCGACTGAGGTCATTGCCAACCATGGATGCGAGCCGCCGGAAAGCATGCGCTCCAGGCCCACGCCCAGCACGGGATCATCCCATAGGCCGGCGTACTCCGCCGATGCCTTCGCCACGCCGGCACGCGAACGAGCGAGCCGCAGGTCTGCATTGAACAGTAGCGCAACGATCTCCGCCTGATCGACCGTCAGTTGGCCATCCTCCGGCTCCGTGGCAACAGCGGCGCCCGCTTTCCGCAGCGTATCGGCAAATCGCTTGACCTCATCACTCGATGGATGTCGTTCAATCCACGCTTCGTGATGGGCGCGAAGATCAGGCGGTTTCGGCGCATATGACTGGCATCCCGTGCCCATGAGCACAGCAAGCCAGAGTGCGCAAGAAAGTGTCGATCGTATGAGAGAGTTCAATGCCGACTCCAACTTCATCCGGGACAAGTGGCGCGTGGATCATGATCCACGCGCACGAGACAGCACGCCCGCAGCGCGAGCGCATCGGAAGAAGCAGGAGCTTTAGATGAGCAGTCGTGTCGAGCGGAGAATCGGCGCGTGCACACACGCCAGATGATCCGGAGGGCCTGTCGCAGGCGGCAACAGGCGTGGGACGAAGTGTTCACTGTCCACACTCACCACCATCACCACCAGCGGCGCTGGCGGGTCAAGATGGTCGATCTGGATGCCGGTGCGATCTGGCAGTGCCAGGGTCAGATCAGGCAGGGCGACATCAACGCAACTCTGACAATCGTCACCGCAGGGCGGGGCAAGGGCGATGGCAACTACGGCAGGATGGGTGGCGGTAGGATCCTGCTGCGGATCTTCTTGTTGTTGACGCGACTGACAGCAGCCGTGGAGGCCGCAACTCGCGGCGGCCACTTCCTCAACGACTGGTGGTGAATACTCGCACGGCCCCTGGTGCATACAGAGTACCGCGACGGGCGCAACCGAACCCAAGACACCCTGTACGAGCAGGGTTACGAGGGCTACAAGCTGGACGGTGCCGCGTCGCATACTGTGAGTGTACCTCAAGAACGCCCATGGGAGACCACATATTTCCGTTGCCCCTGCTGTCTGATCGACCGGATCGGGCGGCAAACTGGGATTCCGGCGGCAAAATCTCCGGATTTAAGTCCTTTGATTCAGGGAAAAGCTGTCTCTCTGGTGCCATGTTCTCGGACGAGACCAGATCGGCCTGAAATGGCCCACGGGCCGGAGGTGGCCCGAAGGTGTCGGGGGCGCGCGCAGAAGACGCCGACGAAAGCGAAGTCGCGCCGGGTCAACCAATGGGCTGGCTCGGATTCGAACCGAGGTCTAACCGATTATGAGTCGGCTGCTCTGGACCGCTGAGCTACCAGCCCCGGAACATTGTACCGCGTTGGCCTGGCTTGGCATGCTATGGCATAGTGTAGCGGAAACCCCTGTTTTCACAGTGTTTCGTGCGCCATCACTCGGGCGGTTTTCGCCCGCTTTGATGCTTCCCGCGATGGCATGACTTGGCACGCTTTGGCCTGTCTCGCCCGAGCGTTTGCTGTACCAGGCGCTGCGATTTGGAATCGTCTCATCGATCGAATCATGCGCCCGGGCGTCGTCCGTACCGGTTGAACGCATCCGCTCGCGGTCATCGTCCGGCGATCATCCAGATCCCTCGCCTCGCGCCGCAGCCAGGTCAGCCGTACTCGCCTGAGATCCGTCGCGATGATCCTGCAGGATTCACCTGCCCTTTCAAGCGGGCCGATCGGAGCCGCGCCGGCGACAGCTGAAGGCATACCGGCGCTGGCTTCGACTGACATTCACCGGGGGATCAGTCGGCGGCCCGCCACTCCAAGGTTTCACGCCGAATCGTCGGCGTGCCTGGTCTGTTCCATCCGTTCTGCGATCTGCGCGAGCGTCCGTCGTGTGTGCCAGCTGTTCTGCACGTGGTCGCGGAATGCTTTCAGGGTCTCGGCGCTGACGGCACCCACCACTGCCATGATCACACACCCCGGCAATGAAGCGAAGCCGATGAAGAAAACGGCCGGCTGAATCAGGCCGACCAGCATGATGAGAATCGGCAACACGATCAGCAGGATCGCCAGGATCTGCAACAGCCGCACGACGAATGCCATTCCGCGATATGCCGGGATCTCATGGGGCTCAACCCGATCAAGCCGAGCCGCGGGGTCCCTCTTCACTGACGGCTGGTGATCTTCCGTCGCGTGTGCAGCAGCCGCGGCCTCGTCTTCGGTTCGCTTCTGCTGCTCCCGCCTCTTCTGCTCCCGCTCTCGCTGCTTCTGGCGTTTCGCTTCCTGCCTGCGTTTGTACTCCGCCCGCTCCCGCTCCCCAGGCACGACATACCTCGCGGAGCACTGCGGGCACGTCTCACGCTCTCCAGCGTCGGTGAGTGGCGATCTCAGGTCGGCCGCACAGCTCGCGCAGTTGTAGAACACATCGAAGCCGCCGAGCAGCTTCTCCTTGACCACGTGACCACTCATGCCCGATCCTCCACTGCGCCGGCCCCATTGCCCTTTGCGCTTCCCCGGTCTTCCTCGCATCGTTCGGACGCGCGGCGGTGTATCGCCTGGATCAACACCCGGTTATTGCAGCTCGTCGGGAAGCGATCAACGGCGACCCATCATCACGAACCGTCACCGCTTCACGCGGCGTGAGAGGTCACCTCGTCATCCAGCCGATCGGAGAGCTCATCCTGGGCGCACTGCAGTTCGTACTGTGATTGCAGATTCATCCAGAACTGCGCCGACATGCCGAAGTACCGACCGAAGCGAAGGGCCGTATCAGCGCTGATCGAGCGCTTACCGAGCACGATCTCATTGATTCGCCGCGGCGGCACGCTGATCGACTTTGCCAGGCGGTACTGACTCAGCCCCATCGGTTCGAGAAACTCCTGCTGGAGAATCTCGCCGGGGTGGACCGGCGGCAGCTTTCTGGGTTGTCGCTTTCGTGTCGTCATCCGTGAATCCCTCGGGATCAGTGGTCGTCAACCAATTCAATCTCGTGCGCGTGACCGCTCCGCCAGCGGAAACAGATCCGCCATTGATCGTTCACGCTGATCGAGTGCTGCCCCTTACGATCGCACTTCAGG
>SLDM01000229.1 GCA_007125255.1 Phycisphaerales bacterium | reverse complement strand
TCAACGCCTGGCACACCTGCCCCGCCCACGGCCGGATCAACGCGAGCAATCCGTGCAGCGAGTACATGTTCCTCGACAACACCGCGTGCAACCTGGCGTCGCTGAACCTGCTGAAGTTCTACAACTCCGAGACGCGCGAGTTTGATCTCGACGGGTACGAACACGGCGTGGAACTCTGGACGATCGTGCTGGAAATCAGCGTGCTGATGGCGGCATTCCCGTCCCGGGAAATCGCGCTGCAGAGCTGGAGGTTCCGCACGCTCGGCCTGGGATACGCCAACCTCGGCGCGATGCTGATGCAGGCGGGGATTCCCTACGACTCCGAAGAAGGCCGCGCGGTCTGCGGAGCGTTGACGGCCGTACTGACCGGACGGTCGTACGCCACCAGCGCGCGGATGGCCAAGGAGCTCAAGCCCTTCGCCGGCTTCAAGGAAAACCGCGACAACATGCTCCGGGTGATCCGCAATCACCGCCGGGCGGCCCACGGCATCCCGCGCGATTCCGAAGCGTACGAGGGGTTGTCGATCAAGCCGGTTCCGATCGATCATGACATGTTCCTCGACGGACGGGTCAAGCTGAGTAATGCGATGAACCTGCTCCAGCGGGCGACCGGTTCGTGGGACGAGGCGCTCGAACTGGGTGAGCAGTACGGCTACAGAAATGCCCAGGTGACGGTCATTGCCCCGACGGGCACGATCGGTCTGCTGATGGACTGCGACACGACGGGCGTCGAACCGGACTTCGCGCTGACGAAGTTCAAGAAGCTCGCCGGCGGCGGATACTTCAAGATCGCCAACCAGTCGATCCGCCCTGCGCTCAAGGCGCTCAGCTACTCGGAGAAAGAGATCGACCGGATCATGACGTATGTCACGGGCACGCTGTCACTCGACGTGGACATGCCCGCTCCGGACGGATCAACCGATGGCAGCACGATGAGTTTCCGCGCGTTTCTCAAGGAGAAGGGCTTCACCGGCGACGACCTCGTGGCGGTGGAAAATACCCTGCCGACGGTGTTCGAGTTGGGCTTCGCCTTCAGCGCGTGGTCGCTGAGCGATGATGTCCTGCACAAACTCGGCGCGAATCCGGAGAAGTCGCGGAAGGACATGAAGTTCAACGGCCTGAAACTGCTCGGCCTGACCAACCGGCAGATCGAAACGCTCAACCGCGTGATCTGCGGTACGCAGACGGTGGAAGAGGCGCCGGATCTGAAGGACGAACACCTCGCCGTTTTCGACTGCGCCAACAAGTGCGGTTCGATCGGTCGGCGGTACATCAAGACCGAGGGCCACATCCGCATGATGGCGGCGTCCCAGCCGTTCATCACCGGCGCGATCTCCAAGACGATCAACCTGCCCCACGAAGCGACGGAGGCGGACATCGCCGATGCGTACTGGCTGAGCTGGGAACTGGGGCTGAAGGCCAACGCACTCTACCGGGACGGTTCGAAGCTGAGCCAGCCGCTGAACACGAAGTCTGATACCGAAGAGGAAGATGATGACGTGGAGGCGGTGACGGAAGCGTTGGGGGAGGTTTCATCCGAAGTTGCGGAAGTGGCGTCTGCGATTTCGACATCCGGGCCATCCTCGGAAGCCATCGCCGCGATCAGGGAAGAGAGCGCGGACCCTGAGCCGCAGTACGTTGAACGGATCGTCGAGAAGATCATCGAACGGCCGATGCGTCGCCGCCTGCCCGACACGCGGCGCAGTCTGACGCACCACTTCAACGTGGCGGGCCACGAGGGCTATCTGACCGTCGGCATGTACGACAATGGCCAGCCGGGCGAGCTCTTCATCACGATGAGCAAGGAAGGGTCGACGATCGGCGGGCTGATGGATTCGCTGGGCACGGCGATCAGCGTCGCGCTGCAGTACGGCGTGCCGATCGAATCGCTGGTGAACAAGTTCGCCCACCAGCGTTTTGAGCCGATGGGCATGACGACGAACCGCGATGTGCCGTTTGCGAAATCCCTGGTGGATTACATCTTCCGGTGGCTCGGCATGGAGTTTATTGCCGGATACCGGGAAGCGAACGCTCCGCCTCGCTCCAAGCCGGCGGAAGCATCGAAGGCAAAGGAATCGGCCGCCAGCGGACCGGCGCGCCGCATGAGTGTCGGCGGTGAGGCCGGCCAGAACCACGTCAAGGAGGACGCCGCATGGTCATCTTCTCGCACGCCGTCACGACTCACCAGCGTCGAGGGGGACGTGCCGGACTCCGGCGGAGCGGTCGCCCGGGCGAAGACCGATTCGCCCTCGGAGCCGGCTTCGGAAACGGGCACGATCGCACGGACGAGCACCGTTCGTTCCTCGAAGACCCAGGTCGCGCTTCACGATGCGCGTACGGGCGGGACGATGACCGTTTCCAGTTCGGAAACCACCGCCTCGGTCAGTGCGCTGGACCGTACCAACGCGTCGATGCAGAGCGATGCCCCGGCGTGTGATCAGTGCGGCGCGATCACGATCCGCTCGGGCAGTTGCTACAAGTGTGTGAACTGTGGGAACTCGCTTGGGTGTAGTTGAAGGGAAAGACACGAAGGTAAGGAGGCACGGAGGCACGGAGGCACGGAGGTTTGAAGGTTTGACGATCGTGAGTAGCGCGTTTTTTTCCAAGGAATTTCTGAAACTGAACATCGCCGGATCAATCGGAACGATCGTGATCGCGGTAACGACAGCCACCCCGGCCCCCGGTCAAGAGTCATGAGTCATACTCCTCCTCGAAAACCCCTGCACTACCCAGGCGCAACCCGGACGCTCCGCGGGTTCGTCGCGCAGGACCGGTCAGCGGTGGCACGGCAGCACGGAACGGAGACATCAATCGGTCGGCGAGTGGATGGATCTATCTTGCAACGGCGGCGGCCAGCAGGGAGTACAGCGAAGCCCCGCCACTCCGGTGCGTTTACCTTTCGCGTCACCGGACGTGACCGTCTCCACACGCTTGTGTGTCATCGTGTCGTTTCCGCGTCGTTCGTCGTTCGCGACGATTCCGGCGCCTGAAGGCCGCCCGCTCGCATGATGCGAGCCATGACCCCCAAAGGGCGACCTTCTCTTCCCTCCCCCTGGAGCAGTCCCCACCGCTGCTTCAGGGGATTTTAGTTTTTGAACACCTCCTTTGTCTGCAGGCGAAGAGGAAGGCACGGAGGCACGAAGGGAAAGTGACGAAGTGACGGAGTAACGGAGTGACGAAGAGGTGAGTGTTTCAGGCGAGAGTCCTGAATTCGTCATTCCCGCGGAAACGGGATTCCAGGGAGGATAGAGACGACGTCGCGCGCAGAGAGTATCCTGCGCGCACAAGACCGGGTGCGCTGGCCAGCGAGCGCGGCGAGTCGGCCGTGCGAGGTGGAAGGTAGGTCACCGGACCGGGGTACGACGCTCCGTCGGAACCCCTCCCTCCGTCACTCCGTCACTTCGTCACCCCCCCCGATACCTTGATCCCTCACCTCACGCCACGTGACGCGCTGCCAACGGATCGCTCACCTTCCGCGGGCTCGTTGCCTCGGCCGCAATCATCAGAACCTCGTTGAGTATCGTGGATTCATCTTCCCCGGCCGAGACGCTTTCCGCCCACCGCTGCACATCGCGGCAGGTCTCGACGTGCGCAACGGCGTTGGGAAAGTAGATGACCCGCACGCTCGTGAGCGGATGGACCGGCGATTGCGGGTCCTCGGGATGGGCCCGGAAACCGTTGCATGCAATCTCGACGTTGGAGAAGTAGCGCCCCCGCCGCTCCCGGAAGCGATCAATGATCGATCGAAGTCTCAGCTGGTGGCCGGGCCGGCAGGCGACGAGAAACCGGTCGTTCCCCAGATGAGCGCAGAATGGCACGCCGTCCTGCGCGTGGACCAGTTCTTCCCGGATCAACTCCACGAGACTGAGCAGCATCTGATCGCCCAGCTCGTAGCCGTGGGCCCGGTTGTACGCGTTGAAGTACCGAAGATCGATCAGCGCCAGATCAGGCGGGTCTTCATCGTGGCGGCGCTGGCTCATCCAGCGGTCGGCCTGCGCCGTTCCCGGCATGCCGCTGAGCGGCATCAGGTGGCAATTCGCTTCCTCCCGGGAGGTGGCCATGGCTTCGAGCAGGCAGGCGTAGCGCACGACGCCGACCAGCTTGCCGCGACGGTGGACCAGAATCGGCCGCCCTGCATCCTGTGGCTGCTGAGCCAGCAGGCGCATCACCTCCTAGAGCAGTGTTCCCGCTTCGACGGCCATTCGCTTCTCGGCAGGACGCGGCTCTGAGGTCATCGGGGCCGGACACGACATCCCGGGCTCCATGCGATCCCGGTCGATGAACTGGTGCGCGTTGATCACGATTCCGGTGACACCGCGGTCCGCCAGGGCGGCATCCCGCAGCGACGCCCAGTGTTCGGGAGATTCGAGATTGAGTACCGGCTCGGCGAGTTCCTCGATCCGGAGGACCGAGGGGCCGAACAGGGCCGGCGTTTCGCGCCGGCGATGCAGGCGGTGAATCAGCTCGATGAGGTCTTCGGAGAGTTCGACAAAGTCCGGGCCCGGCCGGGCGAGGAAATACCCTTGAGCATGCATCACGCCGAGTTGAATGATCGTCTCCAGCTCTTCACGTCGTTCCACGCCTTCGGCAATGAGGTGAAGGTGACTCAACTGGGCAAAGCGCACCAGCACGCGCACCAGGTTCTGCTTCAGCCCATCGGTGTCGATGTGGCTGATGAGCATTCGGTCGAGCTTGATCCAGTCGGGCCGGACCGCCATGAGCTGATTGAGGCCGTTGATCCCGGCGCCGACGTCGTCGAGCGCGATCTGCACGCCGTTCTCACGTAACGCCAGCGTGTTGGTGTCGATGCCGCCATCGCGCATTTCCCCGACCCATTCGGTCAACTCGAGAACGATTCTCTCCGATGCCACGTGCGGATGTTCCGAAAGGTCTTCCAGAACCTCCAGCACGAAGTCGGGGTGGGCAAAGCTCTGCGGGAGATTGTTGAGAAAGAGCCGCCGTGGTCCGGGAAGATGTTCGATCGCCTTCAGCGCCTTGCACCGAATGATCCGATCGAGCTGGTGGGCGACGCCCATGCGCACGGATTCCTCGATCAACTCTCCCGGATGCCGAAAGCCGCTTTCGGGTGTCGGCCGGACCAGCACTTCGTAGCCCAGCATCGATGCCGATTCGAGGTTGACAATCGGCTGGAATGCGAGATCGATCAGTTCTTCACGCATGTCGGTGAAGCTCCCGGACATCGAGGCCTGGTCGCCCTGGGAATCCTCGTGGATTCTCTTGTTCAGCCTGCAGTTCTGCATGAGTCTCCTCACTATCGTGGTGTGGAACTGATTGTTCGACGCAATCATGGCGCCAACGGCCAAGGTCGACCAGCGGTGCCATTGACTTGGATCGATCCGGAGGATGCCGGGGAGAACAGGTGAATCTGGTTCACTCCTGCGGCCTGGCCGGTTTGATCAGCCGGTCATGCGGCCCCACGACCGCCTCCGAACGGAGCTGTTCCAGCGCCACGGAGTCGTCGATCAGGCCGTGCGCATGGGCGAATCGGTCCGCGCGGCCGTTCAGAAGCAGCCGATAATCCCACCGCGCCCGGCGCCGGTCGGGAAAGGCGATCCGCACGATGTTCGTCGTGCAGTTGTTCCGCAGCAGGTGGTACCACCGGGGCTGCTCCGCCAACTCGTTGACTTCCCGCGCATACTCCAGAAGCAGCGACCGGACCTCTTCCGGCGCCGCCCGCAGCCGGAACCGGGTGACCCGCTCTCCGCGATGCCGGACGCGCACGCCGACGACATCCCGGGGTGAGCCAACCACGTAGATCAGCTCGTGCTGCTTGAAACACGACCGGATCAGCCCGAACGATTCGCCCCGCTCCAGTCGCGCCTCGATCGAGATGATGATCGGCTGCTCATCCCGCACATTGAAGCCGAGAAAGGTATGCGCGGTGCGCCCCGACCCGTCCCCGCGCGATTGCCAGCGCGAAAGATAGAGATCCGCCGACTCGATCGCGCTGAGGGCAACCTCGCGGGTGCGGAAGATCGCGTCAAACGCTTCGTTCGAGTCGTACCGAAAGTCGCGATACGCATTGATGGTCAGTGTGTCCTCTGCGATCTCGATCGTGGGCAGGCGACTTTGCGGCTCCACCCAGTCCCGATCATGAGAGGGCGGGATCAGCCACCACCACGTCCAGACGATCACGAAGGTGAGCGGGAACGTGAGTCCGGCGAACCGGTGGCGCCCGCGCGGAGGGACCATCAGCATCCGGATGGTCCATAGTCCAAGTGCCGTGAAGGCGATGGCCAGGAGAAGCCGGATCGGCGCCACGGGCAGATTCGACAGGGAAATGGCCGCAGCCCCCCAGAGCGTGAACAGCAGCACGATCAGGGCGAGACCGACCCGGCCCAGGCGGGATCGCCAGCGGATCGGCCGCGAGGAGTCAGCGTGATTGGATTCGCAACGTTCGACCATGCGGGCAGCCAGCATACCGCGGCCATCCGTTCCTGGTCACTCCACGCGGCTGTCGCACATCGTTGTCCGGCGAAGCGGATCGGTCAACGGGTCAGTCCCAGCGGAAGACACCCTTGCGCCAGGCGTAGATGTAGGCGATGATCGAGGTGCCGATGAAGAAGCTGATCCGGCCGAGGAACATCGCCGACTCGGGACTCTGCGGCACGAGCTTGGCGAACGTGACCGCCCACGGATAGAGGAAGACAATCTCCACGTCGAAGACGAGAAACGTCATCGCCAGGATGTAGAACCGGATGTTGAACCGCTTTCGGGCACTTCCGATCGGCTCCATGCCCGATTCGTAGGTGCCGTCCTTCTCTTCGCTGTGGCGGGAGGGACCGAGCAGATGCGTCGCGATCAGATTGAACGCGCCGAAAAAGATCGCCATGATGATGAGGATGCCGATCGGGGCGTAGCTTTGCAGATCGAACGCGAACGTGTACACGCCAGACTCCTTTCCGGCCGTAATGCGGGGAGGGGGGCAGATGACCGGATCACCCGAGGGTCGAGAGCGGGCAGGATATGCGGGATGACCGTTTGCCTCAAGTCGCCGGAGCGGGTATGACATGCAGGCATGGGATGCCTACTCGCACTGCTGGCGCTGATCACCCCCCGCGTCGTGATCGTCCTGATCTTCCTGTTCAGCGGCTATCTCGGCAGCGCGTATGAAACCGTCCTCTGGCCGGTGCTGGGGTTCATCTTCTTCCCCCTGACCACCCTGGCTTACGCCTTTGCCATCAACAGCAACGGCTCCGTCGACGGCATCTACCTCGTTCTCGTGGTGGTGGCGGTCCTCATCGACCTGGGCTCTTTCGGCGGCAGCAGCGCCATCAGCCGGAAGAGTTCACGAAGGTGACGGGAAAAGCGACGAAGCGACAGAGCGACGGAGGGACGGAGGGAAGGCATCAAGGAGTCGAGATATCGATGCCTCCTTCCCCACTCCTTCGTCACTTCGTCACTCCGTTACTCCGTCACTTTCCTCAGAACGTCCAGACGGTAGCGCGGGTTCCCGTGATGCGGTAGATCGCACGGTCATCATTGGTGATCTCGGTGTTCTGAAAGAACTCACCATCCTGGATTCCGAGCAGGGATGCCGAATCACCACAGATCACCGGCCGCGCCCCCTCGTGAATCAGGTCCTGAAAACGCTGCCAGTAGCTGGAGCGGGCATCGATGCGCATCTCGCGCGGAAAACGGCGAACCGCCGTCTGGGTGCCGCCCTGGCTGAAGTAGAGAACAACGTTCCGCTGCTCCTTCAATCCGGCCCGGGCCATCTGGTAGGCCCGCTCGATCGCCACCAGATTTTCCGGCCCCGAGGTCACGTGGATGACGACCGTCGGCCGCGATGATTCGGTTTGTGATGCCGCCAGCAGCCCCACGACCGCCAGGATGAACAGGACCGCAACGACCGCCCTCGACCGCCCTATGCACAGTGCCATGAGTTCGCCTGTCCGTACGTCCGCCCGGATAATCCACGTCGCATCGTCCCGCACGGAGGCAAAAGCAATGAACGAGCCGTCTGCCGTGAAGCCGGAATTCGTGTGGTACGTAGGCGTCTGGTTGATCCGTCCCTGTGTTGTCAGACGGCGAATCCATCGTCCGGTCAATTCGTCCCGATAGAATTCGGATTCGTTCCATGTCTCACCGATCTTCATAGTGTTCCTCATCCGGCGAACATCAGCCCTCTGCGGCGGCGCGATAGCG
>SLDM01000526.1 GCA_007125255.1 Phycisphaerales bacterium | reverse complement strand
TCTGAAACTGCCGCCGCCCGGGGAGGATGAACCGGCGGCGCTGCGGCAGGAGATCCAGGCGGAACTCGAGGATCACCTCGAGTGCGCCATGCAGCGCGAACTGCGGAAGACCGATGACCCCGAAACGGCGCGGCAGCGCGTCATCGGCCGGTTCGGCGATCCCGCCCGCCTCGCGCGACGACTCTGGCTCGATGCCATGAAAGGACAGCTCATGAATCAGCGGCTCATGTTCGGAACCAACCTCGTCATGGCGGGTGTCGTCATCACCCTCTGTATCGTCGTGATCGTCATGCTGCGCGGCCAGCAGAGTTTTCAGTCGCAGCTGCTTGCCGATTTACAGAACATCGGCGCGACGGGTGGTGACCCGGAATCCACACTGACTGCGGAACTTCTCGCCCGCTACGACTGGCCCCAGATAGAACTCAAGATCACCGACTCCGGCGGCGTCAATCCCAGGGCGGGCATTGAAGTGAGGCTGGAGGGTGATCTCTACACGGCTGGAAATCGCACGTCGATTCGGCGCACGATCGGAGATGATGGAGTGGCCGTCCTCGGGCCCATGCGTCCCGGACAGTACCACTTGCTCTTGATCGATCCGGAAGCCGAGATCCGCCACGCTCGTCAGATGATCGTCCCGCCCGGTCCGACTCAGCAAAAGACGATTCAATGGGTTCCCGAGGCCGGGGTTGATCTGGTCAATCGGCCGGTCGATCTGGAGATCTCCGGGTCATCCGATCTGCCGGAATTGCCCGACGATGCCGGTTTCATGATCCATTTGACGACAACTCCTGTCGCCGCACCGCAGACGTGGGGGCACACGTGGACCGGGCCGCATATGGTGATCGCGGTCCGGGGGGACGGGCAGGTTGCCCACTTGCACAGATTCCTCCGAGGACTTTCTGGGGCGACAATGGGAGACGATGAGGCCGAAGCGGCGTTGAATGAAGCCGTCTGGCGCGATGAGATACCCTTTGATGCCGCGATGTCATACGAGGTGCGAGGCACCAAGCACTTTTCATTCCAGCAGGAAGAGGAAGAAACCGGCCGTTACGTCCTGAGCCGACCGCTCCTCGGCGGGCCCTACCCCGGCTTTGATCGACGCGGACTGACCGACGGCGAATCGTTTCGGCCGTGGGATCATGAGGCCCTCCGGGTGATGATCTCAAGTTCGGGCGTCGGTCCTGCGCCCGGTGGCGGCGGACGCGGCGGATACGGTGGCAGCGTCGGCGACGGAACCGGACAGCCGGGATCCGGCGGTGCCGGCAGGCCGGGTGCGCCCGGAATGACGGGCGGCAGCGGCGGCCGGGGTGGCGGCGCGGGCGGCGGTTACGGTGGCAGCGGTTCGGGCGGAGATCCCGGAGGAGGCCGGAACCGCTGAGGGGGGGTGGTCCCTCTCGCCCGCTTCTTCAACCCCGGCGCGTCAAACGGGAATTGTGCCGCGCCACCCGGCTGGCTTATCATGGGTGATTCAAGCGTAGCCGAAGGGGTCATCCATGGCGCATCCCAACCGTCGATTCTGCTTCAGCATGATATGGCTCCTGTGGCTCGTGGCTGCACTCGCCGGACACGCCTCCCCCGCCGTGACGCCCGACGATGGCGCCGCCGCCGGGAATCAGAAACCCGCGGACGCCGTGCAACCTCAAGTCGCCGCGGCCCACGAGCAGATGAAGTATCTCCAGCACGGGCCGGGAGATGATGTTGATTCTCCCGGCGAGGGTTTCAAGCTGCTTCTCGTCCTGCCGGGCGGAGATGGCGGCCGTGACTTTGCCCCGTTCCTCTCGCGGGTTTACTCGCAATCGCTCGATGACACCTGGATCCTGGCGCAATTGATCGCACCGGTGTGGAGTGAGGATCAACCCGAAAAAGTCGTCTGGCCGACCTCGCTCAACCGATGGCCGGCGATGGAGTTCACGACCGAAGCGTTCATCGACGCGGTCGTCGCGGATGTGCAGGAACGTCACGCACTTGACGAACGTCACATCTACGCGCTCGGCTGGTCATCCGGCGGCCCGCCGGTGTACGCCGCCTCGATGCGCGAGGAGACCCCCCTGCGCGGCGCGTTCGTGGCGATGAGCGTCTTTCGGGAAGACCACTGCCCGCCGGCGAAGCACGCCCGGCAACGGTCCTTCTACCTGCTGCATTCTCCGGAGGACGTCATCGCAATCGACTTTCCGCGCAAAGCGAAGCGCCTCTTCGGTGAGGCGGGGGCACGCGTCACCCTCGTCGAATACGAAGGCGGGCACGGCTGGCGCGGCGATCCGTTCGCCCTGATTCGAGAGGGAATGAACTGGCTGGTTGAAGAGGAACCGAACGACGCGTTGGTTGAGGACGATGACTGAACGAAGTGGTCGGGCCGCGCCCCGGTGAGGCAGCAGCCTGACCACCCCCCTTCGTGCCTCCGTGCCTTCGTGCCTTTACCCATACGGGCCACTCTCGCAGACTTCAGTGTCGCCAAAAAAGCAGCCGCTCAATCATGAGCGGCTGCTTGGTTCTCTGTGATGAACGACGGATCTCTTACTCGTTCGAGCTGACGCCGACCTCCGACTCCGAATCGCTGCGGGAGACGACCTCGACCATCGTCGGGGCACGCTCCGCGCCGAGCGCTTCGGCGGCTTCGGCGGCTTCGGCCCGCATCGAGGCCTCGTCCTCCAGCTCGCTCGCCGGCGGCTCGACGAGTTTCTGCACCTTCATGTGCATGTACGGCTTGAAGCCCGTACCGGCCGGGATCAGGTGACCGAGCAGGACGTTCTCCTTCAGACCCTGCAGATCGTCGGTCGCGCCGCGCAGGGACGCTTCGGTGAGAACCTTGGTCGTCTCCTGGAAGGACGCGCCGGAGAGGAACGATTCGGACTGCAGCGAGGCCTTCGTGATCCCCAGCAGCAGCGTCTGCGCCGTCGCGGGACGCGTGCGCTTGGTCTTCGCCGGCTGCTTGCCCTCGGCCTCGGCCATCGCGTTTGCTTCCTTGACCTCGTCCTTGTCGACGAGCGAATCGACCGGCAGGCTCGTATCACCCGGTTCGGCGATGCGCACCTTGCCCGCCACCGCGCCGTTCTCTTCGCGGAAGTGGAACTTGTCGACCACTTCGTTCGGCAGCAGGTTCGTATCGCCCGGCGACTGGATGCGCACCTTGCCGAGCATCTGCCGCAGGATCACCTCGATGTGCTTGTCCGAGATCGGCACGCCCTGGGCGCGGTAGACGTTCTGCACCTCATCGAGCATGTAGTAGTAAAGGGCTTCTTCGCCGCGGATGCGCAGAATGTCCTGCGGAATGAGCGGGCCTTCCGTCAGCGGATCGCCGGCGGCGATCACATCGCCGGTGTGAACCAGAAGGTGCTTGCCCTGCGGAACGTGGTGATCGATCTCTTCGCCCGAATCGGAGACGATCCGAATGGTCATCTTGCCCTTGCGCTTGTCGGAGTAGAGTTCGACCTTGCCCGAGATCTCCGCGGTGACGGCGGGGTCCTTCGGGACGCGGGCTTCGAAAATCTCCGTCACCCGCGGCAGACCGCCGACGATGTCGGCCGAACCGGCCACGTCCTTCGGCTGACGGGCGAGCATCTCGCCCATCTTGATCGACTGACCCTGGGTGACTTCGATACGCGCCTTCGCGGGGAGGTGGTGGAAGTCGAGGATCTGACCGTTGTCATCTTCGATGATGATCTGCGGGTGCTTCTCGCCGGTGTGCTCGATGACCATGAGCTCGGCCTGACGGCCGCCCTTGGCCGCCTCTTCGCGTACCGTTTCGCCGATCTCGATGTCCTTGAACTTCACCGTACCGGACTTCTCCGCCAGGATCGGCGTTCGGTGGGGGTCCCACTCGACCATGAGCTGGCCCTTCTTGACCTTCTCACCGGGCCGGACATGAATCACCGCACCGTAGGGCACCTTGTACTTCTCGAGCTCACGCCCCTTGTCATCCATGACGGCAACTTCGCCGTTGCGCTTGAGCGCGGTGAAGTAGGAGCCATCTTCGGTCTTGACTTCCACCTCGTTGCAGTCGCGGATCTCCACCACGCCGGTATTGAGCGCGCGCTGGCTCGTGTCGACGAGACCGCGCGACGCCACCCCGCCGGTATGGAACGTGCGCATCGTGAGCTGGGTCCCCGGCTCCCCGATCGACTGGGCGGCGATGGTGCCGACGGCGAGGCCTTCCTCAACCAGCTGGCTGGAGGACATGTCCATGCCGTAGCAAAGAGCACAGACGCCGCGCGGCGTGTCGCAGGTCAGGGAGCTGCGAACCTGGACCGAGTCGATACCGAGCGCTTCGATCTTGATCGCGACCTCGGTGGTGATGAGCTGGTTTTCCGCGACGATGGTCTCGTCGGTCATCGGGTTGATGATCGTCTGGCGGCTGGTGCGGCCGACGATCGCTTCACGCAGCGGAACATCGACCTCCTCGCCCTTGTAGATCGCCCGCTTCGGGATACCCATCTTCGTGCCGCAGTCATATTCCTGCACGACCACGGCCTGCGCGACATCGTAGAGCTTGCGCGTGAGGTACCCGGAGTCAGCGGTCTTGAGCGCGGTGTCGGCCAGTCCCTTCCGGGCCCCGTGCGTCGAGGAGAAGTACTCCAGCACGTTGAGGCCTTCACGGAAGTTCGCGCGAATCGGCGTTTCGATGATCTCACCCGAGGGCTTGGCCATCAGACCGCGCATACCCGCGAGCTGCTGCATCTGGCTGATATTGCCCCGCGCGCCCGAGGTGGACATGAGGTAGACCGGGTTGAGGAAGGGGCTGCCTTCGGTCGAGTCGATCGGCACCTCGCCGCCGAGTTCATCGCGACGATCGTACTGCAACGTCTTGACCAGTTGCTTGGTGATCTGTTCACGGCAGTGGGCCCAGAGGTCGAGCAGCTGGTTATGGCGTTCACGTTCGGTGATCGCACCGGCATCGTAGTTGCGTTCGACCCGATCGACCTTCTTCTGCGTCTCATCGAGCAGGGCCTGCTTGCCTTCGGGAATCCGCATGTCGGTGATGGCGATCGACAGGCCGGACGTGGTGGAATACCGGAAGCCGATGTTCTTCAGTTCGTCCAGCAACTCAATCGTCGCGGCACGGCCGAGAATGGCGTACGTATCGTCGATGACGCGGCTGCACCCCTTCTTGGTCAACGTGCAGTTATAGAACGGCATGCCGTTGGAAAGAATGTCGCTGAACAGCACCCGCCCGACGGTGGTGGTGATGCGACGATTCTTCGGAAGTTCCTCAATCTTCCCCTTCTCGTCGCTGACGACCTGATCGAATCGCTGCAGGCGGACGACAATCTTCTCGTGCAGACTGATCCGGCCGTGCTCGTAGGCGAAGATCGCCTCCATCGAGTTGCGGTAGTGCCTTAACTCCTCAACCGGACGATGGTCGTGCGCGTCCATGTAGCTGAGGAAGTCGACGCCCATGACGATGTCCTGACTCGGCGACATGATCGGCGAGCCGTTCGCGGGGCTGAAGATGTTGTGCGTCGACAGCATCAGCACGTGCGCTTCGGCCTGGGCTTCGATCGAAAGCGGCAGGTGGACGGCCATCTGGTCGCCGTCAAAGTCTGCGTTGTAGCCGGTGCAGACCAGCGGATGCAGGGTGATCGCGTTGCCTTCAACCAGGACCGGCTCGAACGCCTGGATGCCCATGCGGTGAAGCGTTGGCGCGCGGTTGAGCAGCACCGGATGCTGGTAGATCACCTGCTCGAGGATGTCCCACACCTCGGGGTCACGCCGCTCCAGCATGCGCTTGGCGCTCTTGATGGTGTCAGCGAGGCCGTGCTCCTTGAGCTTGCGGATGATGAACGGCTGGTAGAGCTCCAGCGCGATCTTCTTGGGCAGACCGCACTGATTCAGCTTGAGTTCGGGACCGACGACGATGACCGACCGGGCGGAGTAGTCGACACGCTTTCCGAGCAGGTTCTCGCGGAAGCGGCCCTGCTTGCCCTTGATCATGTCGGTCAGCGACTTGAGCGGACGGTTGGAGGAACCCAGGACCGGACGGCGGCAGCGGCCGTTGTCGAAGAGCGCATCCACTGCCTGTTGCAGCATGCGCTTTTCGTTCCGGATGATGACATCCGGCGCGTTGAGGTCCATGAGCTTCTTCAGCCGGTTGTTCCGGTTGATGATGCGGCGGTAGAGATCGTTGAGATCGCTGGTCGCGAAGTTGCCCGACTCGAGCAGCACCAGCGGCCGGAGATCCGGCGGAATCACGGGGATGACGTCCATCACCATCCACGTCGGATCATTCTCACTGCCGCGGATCTGCTCAACGAGCTTCAAGCGCTTGGAGATGTCCTTGATCTTCTGCTTGCTGCGGGTCTTGTTGAGCTCCTCGCGCAGTTCAAAGGCGATCTGCGTCAGATCCAGCCCTTCGAGCAGATCACGCACCGCCTCGGCCCCCATCTGCGCGACAAACGCGGTAGCGCCGAATTTCTCGACCGCTGCGCGGTACTCATCTTCGGTCAGGACCTGCCGGTATTCGAGCTCAGTCGTTCCGGGATCGGTGATCACGTAATCCTGGAAGTAGATCACCTTCTCGAGATCGGCGGTCTTCATCTGCATCAGCGTTCCGAGCCGGCTGGGCAGCGCCTTGAAGAACCAGATGTGCACGATCGGTGCGGCGAGGTTGATATGTCCCATGCGCTTGCGGCGCACGCGTGAATGGGTCACCTTCACACCGCAACGGTCGCAGATGATGCCCTTGAACTTGGTGCCCTTGTACTTACCGCAGGCACACTCGTAATCGCGCTCCGGTCCGAAAATGCGCTCGCAGAACAGGCCGTCCTTCTCCGGCCGGTAGGTGCGGTAGTTGATCGTCTCAGGCTTCTTGACTTCGCCGAACGACCAGGAGCGAATGTCGTGGGGGCTGGCAAGGGTGATCTTTACCGAGCCGTAGTCGTTGACGCGATCGTAGACAATTTCTGACATGGTTGTTCTCAGCTATGAGCAGTGAGCGTTCATGCGTGCGGCGCTCAGTTTCGGTCTTTGCTTTGCGGTGACATCACGGGACGCGCCCCAACGCCTTACAACAGACTGCCGCCTTCGGCCTGGCTCTTTTCCAGCGCGATGTTCATGCCGAGGCCACGGATCTCGTGGCAGAGCACATCGAACACCACGGGCATGCCCGCTTCGAGGGTGTTCGTTCCCTTGACCATCGAGTCGTAGATCTTGGTGCGGCCTTCAACATCGTCGCTCTTGACGGTGAGCAGTTCCTGCAGCACGTAAGCGGCGCCGTACCCTTCGAGCGCCCAGACTTCCATTTCACCAAAGCGCTGGCCGCCGGTCCGGGCCTTACCACCGAGCGGTTGCTGGGTGATGAGCGAGTACGGCCCGGTCGCCCGTGCGTGGATCTTGTCATCGACGAGGTGGTGCAGCTTGAGCATGTACATGTAGCCGACCGTCGTCTTCTGATGAAACGCTTCGCCGGTTCGCCCGTCGTAGAGCTGAACCTTACCGCCGTACTTCACCTGCGCGAGGAGCTCACGCGGGTGACCGGGATCGTCACCGGTCTTCTCGAAGTTCTCGAGGCGCTGCGCCACATGCTGGTTCGCTTCAGTGATGGCGCCCAGGACTTCCGACTCGGTCGCGCCATCGAACACCGGCGTGACCGCCTGGAATCCGAGCACGCGGGCCGCCCAGCCGAGATGCGTCTCGAGAATCTGACCGACGTTCATGCGCGACGGGACGCCCAGCGGGTTCAGCAGCACTTCGACCGGCGTGCCGTCCTCGAGGAACGGCATGTCTTCTTCCGGAACGATACGGGCAATCACACCCTTGTTGCCGTGGCGGCCGGCCATCTTGTCCCCCACCGCAAGCTGTCGCTTGGTGGCGAGATAGACCTTGACCATCTCCAGAACGCCCGAGGGCAACTCGTCACCGCGCTTCATATGGGCGAGCTTTCGTTCCTTCTCCCGTTCGATCGCCTCGATCCGCGGCCAGAACTGGCCGTGGATGACCGCGGCCTGCTCCTTCAGTTCCTTCGAACCCTTGATCCACTTCTCCGTGAAGTTCTCGATCTGCTCGAGAATGACTTCCGGAATGTCCGACGCGCCGACCTTCTGCCGGGTGTAGGGGTCGACCATCTCGCTGCCGAGAATCTCGTTGTCCTGGCCGATCATCTGCCGGAAAAGCGTGATAGCCTTCTCGTTCATCTGCTCTTCGTACGCCGCCATCTCCTGCTTGAGCTGCTTCTTCTGCTCGTCGGTGAGGTGCATGCGGCGGGAGAACTTCCGCGTGCCGATGACGATCCCCTCGGTTCCGGCGGGTACTTCCAGAGAATCGTTCTTTACATCTTCACC
>SLDM01000452.1 GCA_007125255.1 Phycisphaerales bacterium | reverse complement strand
GCTTCCTCTTCTACGATGAGGACGGTATGCAGATCTCCCCGGTGATGGGCTGGCAGATGGTCGCCATGGAACCCAAGCAGAACGTGCGGCTGGAAGGTTCCGCGCTCGATCGCTCGGCGGTTGATTTCCGGCTCGAGGTCCGGTGGGCCCGTTGATGCGGGCACCGGCGGGCGCGGAGGCCCTCCCCGCGATCACGGACGGACGACGCGCCGGTTCATGACTTTTTCCGCTCTCCGCCGGCGTCATCGTCCCCTTCATCTTCGTCGACGTACTCGTACTCGTATTCGTACTCTTCATCGTCTTCGCCGGGCGCTTCTTCCTCATCCTCAGCGTCGACGTATTCGTACTCGTACTCCTCCGCATCATCATCCTCTTCCTCGTCGACTTCCGGAGCTTCCTCCTCGGCATCGCCCGCCTCGGCATCGACGCGTTCCCCAACGCCCTCATCCTCTTCTTCGGCCTCTTCGACTTCTTCCTCTACAAGCTCTTCCCGGCCCGCACTGCTCTTCGCGCTCGATTCGACCGGAGCGGGCTCGCGGCGCACGGTTTCAACGAACGGTGGATCCTCGGTTTCGCCATCGTCCGCCCCGTCCCGGGCGAAGACCGTCCCCTCGGCATCGGCTTCCTCTTCCATGCGCTTCATCTGCTCCCAGTCGTCGAGCGTGATGAGCACTTCGCGCGCCACTGAACCCTTGTGGTCGCCGAGGATCCCCGCCTGCGACATCTGGTCCACCAGCCGCGACGCCCGGCTGTAGCCGATGGCCAGTCGCCGCTGCAGCAGGGAAACCGATCCCCGTCCGGTTTCGATCATGATCTCCACGGCTCGGCCGAACATGGGATCACGTTCCGCTTCGTCGAGGCCCTCGCCCGGCTCCTCGCCGGACGGTCGGATCGTCATCAGCGACCGCTCGAAGGTCGGCTTCGCGATGGTCTTGATGAACCGCGCGACCTTCTTGATCTCCATATCCGTCACGAGCGTGCCCTGGGCGCGGGTCAGCTCGGACGTGTGCGGCGTGAGCATGAGCATGTCGCCCTGTCCGAGCAGCAGTTCGGCGCCCTTGTGATCGAGCACGATGCGCGAGTCCATGCCCGAGGCGACCTTGAAGCTGGCCCGCGCGGGCATGTTCGACTTGATCAGACCGGTCACGACGTTGGCCTGCGGCCGCTGCGTCGCGAGGATCAGGTGTATGCCGACGGCACGGGCCTTCTGCGCGATGCGCACGATCGAATGCTCCGCCTCGCGGTTGGTCATCATCAGGTCTGCAAGTTCGTCGATCACGAAGACCATGTACGGCAGCTTCTTCGGAATCTTCGCGCGCTCCAGATCGTTCTGCGGCTGGAAGAGTTCGTACAGCTCCTCTTCCGTCAGCGCGTTGTAGCTGGCGATGTCGCGCACCGCCGCTTCCTTGAGCAGTTCATACCGCTCTTCCATCTTGTTGACGGCCCATTCGAGGATCGCCGCCGCCTTCGCCGACTCGGTCACCACCGGGCACATGAGGTGCGGCACCTCGGAGAACTGCGCCATTTCGACCATCTTCGGATCGACCAGGACGAGCTTCAGTTCATCCGGCCGCTTGGTGTACAGCCAGCTCATGATGATCGTGTTGATGCAGACGCTCTTGCCCGAACCGGTCGTGCCCGCGATGAGCATGTGCGGCATGCGGGTCAGGTCGGCGACGAGCGGTTCGCCCGAGGCATCCTTACCGAGGAACATTGGCAGACCCATGCCCTTGGCCTGGCCGCCGGACATGAGTTCCTTCAGCCGCACCTTCTCCTTCTTGATGTTCGGCACTTCGATGCCGATGGCGGTCTTGCCGACCATGTTCGGAACGATGCGGATGTTCTGCGCCCGCAATGAACGGGCCACGTCGCTGGCGATCGCGTTGATCTTCGCCACCTTCGTGCCCGGCGCGAGTTGCACCGAGTAGAGCGTCACCACCGGCCCGGATTCGATGCCGACCACTTCGCCGTCGATGCCGTAGGTCTGCAGCGCCTCTTCGAGCTGCTGCGCCTGCTCGCGGACGAACTTCTCCATCTGCTCGGAGAAGTTCGATTCGGGATCTTCCAGCAACTCGAGCGTGGGAAACTGATACCCCTCGTAGCTCGGCTCGCGGATGATGTCTTCATCCCGGGCGATTCTTTTGTTGGTGTTGGCCATCCGCACCGGCAGCCGGGAGATCTTCTGCTTGAGCTCTTCCGCGCTCAACTGCCTGGGCTCCCGCTCCGCCGGTTCATCCTCCTCTTCCGCACCGTCCTCTTCATCGACGTATTCGTATTCTTCGGGGTCGAACGAGTCGGTCGCGCCGACGCCGCCGGCATCGGGATCGATCCGGCCGGTCGCTTCACCCTTGCCGCGCTTCCCGCCCCGCTTTCCGGCAACCGGCGCGGCCAGTGCCGCCTCGGGCCGCGCTCTCATCCAGCGCAATTCGGGCAGGCGCGGCGGGGGAATCCGGCGAATCGCCTCGATCGTCCGCCGGCCGCCGCTCCAGATCAAGAGCGGCAGCGCGAAGACGAGCCGTTCCATCGACACGATCGCGCCGATCAGTACCGCCGCGAGCAACAGCAGAAGCGTCCCCACGACGTTGAACCGCGGCACCATCTCGCTGACGGTGAACTCGGCCACCAATCCCGCGTGGGCACCGGCGAGCGGGCCGGAGTTCGGCAGCAGCAGTCCGTGCAGGCTCGATGCCGCCAGGGCGATGACGATCAGACCCAGCGCCCGCACGAGCGGATGCCCGACCACCCTGCCGGTGACGGTCACGACGAGGTATCCCAGAACCCCGGCCAGAAGCACCCACGAGCCGAGGCCGATGACCTGGTAGCTCCAGTAGGCGATCACCGCGCCGGCCTGGCCGCACCAGTTCGCGGCGGGGTCGTTGTGGACCGCGACCACGTGCGACGGCGCATCGGCGGAGCTGAAGGTCGCCAGGGCCAGGGCGATAAACAGCCAGACCCCCGCCAGGGCAACCCAGCCGATCCGCCGGGCCACCGTCGCGGGGGGCAACTCTTCCTGGGCCGATTGCTGGCGCGCTGTTTCTCCCTTCTTGGCCATGATTCCCTTTGCTATCGGCGCGAAAGGATCATTTTAGACAGCATTGTGCCGTCAGGAACGACCTCGGGGCTCGAGCTCCGGCCCCGGAGCGCCGGAAGAGGGGCTGAACCGGCACTGGCGTGGGGACGGGCGCGGGGCACGGAGGGGAAGCGACGGACGGGCAGAGGGGCGAAGCGACGAAGGGGAGACAGTTCACGATGCCGCGGGTTTCGGCGACCGGGCCATCGGCGACCGGGCCAGGCGCTCCAGAATCTGCACCGCGTTGAGCGCCGCTCCCTTGCGCAATTGGTCGCCCGCGACGAAGAGGTCATATCCGAACCCCTCCGGCTGGCTGAGATCGGCGCGGATGCGCCCCACCAGGACCTCATCCCGGCCCGAAGCGTCGCGCGGCTCGGGGAAGCGGTTGTTCGCGCGGTCATCGACCACGGTCACGCCCGGAGCGCCTTCCAGCACTTCGCGAACCCGCGCTTCGGGCAGCGGCCGCCGCAGCGTCAGGTTGATCGACTCACAATGCGAACGCAACACGGGGACGCGCACACAGGTCGCGGTGATCCGAACCGAGTCATCCACCCAGATCCTGTGTGTTTCGCGCAGCAACTTGCGTTCTTCTTCGTTGTAGCCATCCTCCCCGATGGGAGAGTTGTGGCTGAAAACGTTGAACAGATACGGCCGGTCGATGATCTTCGTCGTCAACGGCCGGCCCTCCACGAACTCCCGCGCCTGCTGCTCCAGCTCGGCCATCGCGGCGGCTCCGGCACCGGAGGCGGACTGGTAGGTGCTGATGACCATGCGATCAATGCCGGCAGCGCGGTAGAGCGGCGTCACCGCCATCAGGGCGATGATCGTGGAACAGTTCGGGTTGGCGATGATCCCGGCCCCGGGCCACTCCGCCAGGCGTTCGCCGTTGATCTCCGGCACGATCAGAGGCACCTCCGGATCCATGCGGAACGCGCTCGAGTTATCGATGACGGTCACGCCGGCCCGTACCGCCTGCGGGGCAAACTCGCGGCTGATCGATCCGCCGGCGGAAAAGATCGCGACATCCACGCCGTCGAAGCTCGCCCGGCTGAGCGGCTCGACGGTGACCGGTTCGCCGCGGAACCGAATCGTCGAACCCGCCGAGCGGGGTGATGCCAGCAGGCGCAGTGACTGAAGGGCCGTTCCCCGGGACTCCAGCAGCGTCACGGCCTCACGGCCCACCGCTCCGGTCGCCCCGACGATGGCCAGATGGGGAGCATCCATCTCGTTCATGGCTGCATCATATCTCGCCCCCACCGCGCGCGGCGCAAGATCGCTAAAATGCCGCGCATGAGTGACACCTACACTACCGTCGACGGCGCGGCCATCGGAGTCCTGATGGGCAGCGCGTCGGACTGGTCGACCATGGAAAAGTGCTCCGAGACGCTCGACCGGCTCGGCATCACCCACGAATGCAACGTGATCTCCGCGCACCGGAATCCGCACCGCGTGGCCCGCTACTGCGAAACCGCCGAGGCGCGCGGCCTGAAGGCGATCATCTGCGCCGCCGGCGGCGCGGCTCACCTGGCCGGCGTCGTTGCCGCCCTGACGCCGCTGCCGGTCCTGGCGTGCCCGATGAAGGCGTGGTCGCTGGAAGGGCTCGATTCCCTGCTCTCGATGGCGCAGATGCCGAAGGGGGTGCCGGTGGCGACGTTCGCGATCGGCTCGGCCGGGGCGGTCAACGCCGCGATCTTCTCGGCCCAGGTGCTCGCCCTCTCCGACCACGCCGTTCGCGAAGCCCTGCTGGCCTTCCGCGAGGAGCAGTCCAGCGCGGTCTCGGAACTGCCGCCCCGGGGCCGATAACCTCCCCCGTTCCGGCGACGCTGGCAATTCCTGCCGGTTGCGCCGTTCCCCGGAAGCGTTCGGGCCCCGACCGGAAGTGCAATCGCTGAATACCGATGCGTTCTGTGTCGATTCTGTCAGGTTCGCCTCGGTCGATCGCGTTTCTTCGCGCGGCCCTTCGACGGAATACGGGGAATGTGAGGTGGTCCATGACGACGCCGGATCCGATTCGGGAATCACATCGACCCATGGAGATGCGGTCGGCACCGATCAAGCTTCCACTGCCGGCCGGTTCATCCCGTGAGCCGAACCAGGTGATCCGCGCGCGGAAAGATGCCAGCCTCACCCGCCAGGTCATCGACCAGGTGATCGAGCGGGCGCTCGAGCATCCGCCGCGGGATATCAACAAGCTGATCGCCTCGGTCAACGCGTTCCTGCTGACGAACCTTGAACCGGCCATGGAACTCGCCCGCGAACTTCGGGAGCGGGCGGGCACCGACACCGGGGCGGCGGAGCGGCGGGACGTGCTCCTGCCGGATCGAGCCGAACGGGCCGGCTTCGTGCTCGAGCCCGGTGAGTGACCCCGCCGGCCTGCCGCGGCGGCCCGGGAGGGCATAGATCGGGAAACCGGATCGGGGAACAAGGTCCGAAAACACGGGTCGAAAACGGCCGAATTCCCGCCGCTTTTCCCCCTCGTGGTGCATCCAGCACCCGGTCGATGGGTAAGAGATGATCAGGAAGTTCGCGCTCATCCGCGGTCCGTCCGCACCGAACGCGCGGGCCACACATGTGTTGATGAGTAGCCACAGGAACAATCAAGAGGAGATCACCATGCCGGCGAAGCTCTGGCGGCTGCGATCCGTCCATCGGGAACTGAATCTGCTGCCCGCACTGACCATCATGATGGCGGCGGCGATCTGCTTCATCGCTTCCACGGCCGCGGCGCAGTTTCAGTCGTTCGAGAACATCACCGAGAACATGGAACGCGTCGTTTCCACGGCGGATGGCGGCCAGTCGCTCTACACGATCTACGTCGATCGACAGCGCCACCGGATGGTCGCGCAGCTGCCCCGGAACTTCGAGAACCAGCGCATCTTCATCGCCACGAGCATCACCGGCGGCAGCGCGCAGACCGGCTGGCAGTGGCGGGACACCTACGCCTACTGGAAGCGGCACAATGACCGGCTGATGCTCATCGCTCCGAACATCCGCCGGCAGGCCCGGGGCCAGCGCGATGCGGAGCTGCGCAGCAGCGTGGAACGCACCTTCACCGACCGCGTTCTCCTGAACACGCGGATTCTCGGTTTCGGTCCCGGCGGCACGCCCGTCATCGACCTCAACGATGTCCTCCTGCGTCAGTCGGCCGTGCTCACCGGGCTGAGCGGCACCCATCAACTCGCGGAGATCGGCCAGATCAAGGCCTTCCCCCAGAACATCGAGATCCCCATCACCATGCCCATGGCCGGCGGGCAGCTGACCAGCTTTCACTATTCGATCAGCGTGATCCCGCGCACGAACTATCGGCCGCGCGAAGCCGATGAACGCATCGGCTACTTCATGACCGTCTTCAAGGACTTCTCCCGCAACGAAGCGGGCGGAGACCAGTTTGTGCGGTACATCAACCGCTGGCACCTGGAGAAGCGCGACCCGCAACTCCGCCAGAGCCCCCCCGTCGAGCCGATCGTCTTCTACATCGAACACACCGTCCCGATCCGCTACCGGCGTTTCGTCCGCGATGGCATTCTGGAATGGAACCGCGCGTTCGAGAAAATCGGCTTTGTCGACGCGATCGAGGTCCGGCAGCAGGATGCCCGCACCGGTGCGTACATGGATATCTACCCGGAAGACGTGCGCTACAACTTCTTCCGCTGGATCACCTCCGAAAGGGCGTTCGCGATGGGACCGAGCCGGGTCAATCCGGAATCGGGACAGATCCTCGACGCCAACATCATCTTCGACGATGCGATGCTCAAGCTCTGGGCGGTCCGTTACCGGGAGATGATCGAGAACTTCGGCCTGGAAGGAATGGCCCCGGAAGCGATGAAGTTCATCGAGGATCGGCCGCTCTGGAACCCGCTTACCCGCCACGAGGAGATCGAACCGGAGCGGGACGCGATTCTCAACGACCCCGACCTGACCGACGATGAGAAGGCCGATCTGCTGGGCGAACCCGCCCCCGCCTCTCGCAGCCGCCTCATGCAGCGCGTCGTCCAGATGAATGACCACTGCGATTTCGGCATGGGCGCCGCATTGCAGATGCAGACGGCCAACCTCGCGCTGCAGATCATGAGCGACACCCTGCTGGGTGAAAAGTCCGATGCGCCGACGCTCGATGGCGTTCCGGAAGAATACCTCGGCGCGATGTTGAAGTACGTCGTCATGCACGAAGTCGGGCACACGCTCGGCCTGCGGCATAACTTCAAGGCGGCAAGCTGGCTCTCGCTGAATGAGATCGCTGAAAAGCAGGGTGAAGCGGCGGTCGCCTCCGTCATGGATTATGCAGGCACGTTCATTCCCCCGACCGGTGAAGAAGAGCGCGGTGACTGGGCGATGCCGACGCTCGGCCCCTACGACATGTGGGCGATTGAGTACGGCTACACCCTCAACCAGCAGCAGCTTCCCGAGATCGCCAGCCGCGGCGCGCAACCGGAACTGCTCTACGCCACGGATGAAGACCGCGCCGGCCCCGACCCGCTCGTCGATGTGTGGGTTCTCGGCCGTGATCCGCTCGAGTGGGCCCAGTCACGTCTCGATCTTGTGACGACCATGCGCGAGCGAATTCTCGACAAGGCCGTCGAAGATGGACAGAGCTGGCACCTGCTTCGCCGCGCGTACGAACAGACGCTGGGCGAACATCTCGGGGCGCTTCGCGTGGCCAGCCGCTTTGTCGGCGGCGCGTACGTCCATCGCGACCGCAAGGGTGATCCCAACGCACGTGATCCGTACGTCCCGGTTGAGCCGGAGCGTCAGCGTGAAGCGCTCGCGTTCGTCATCGACAACGCCTTCCACGATGATCGCTTTGATCTCCGTCCGGAAGTCATGCGGAAACTGGTCCCGAACCGGTTCCGGCACTGGGGCGCCAGCAGCGGCAACGTGACCTTCCCGATTCACAGCCGCGTCGCCCAGATCCAGAGCTTCGCGATGCTCTACCTGATGAACCCCGGAACGCTGCAGCGCGTCTACGACAACGAACTCCGTGTCGAGATCGAGGAAGACATGCTCACCCTGCCCGAACTCATGGGCAGCGTGGTGGAAGCGATCTACACCGAACTGGAAAATGGAGCCGACGGCCGATACACCGAACGCGCCCCGATGATTTCGAGCCTGCGGCGCAATCTGCAGTCGGAGATGACCGATCGGCTGATCGACCTCGCGCTGGATGCCCGCGGCGTCCCGGCCGCGGTGCCGACGCTCGCACGGTTCCACCTGCGGAATCTGGACCGCTCCCTGT
>SLDM01000257.1 GCA_007125255.1 Phycisphaerales bacterium | reverse complement strand
CGCGCGCCTGGTTTGAAGACCCGGCCCGCCCCCTGGAACTGGAGATCGGATCCGGCAAGGGCACGTTTCTGGTGCAGCAGGCCCGACGGCAACCGGACGCGAACTACCTCGGCATCGAATGGGCGGGGGAGTTCTACCGCTACGCCGCCGATCGAATGCGCCGGCACCAGCTTCACCACGTTCGCATGATGCGGGCGGACGCAACGGAGTTCCTTCGCTTCTGGTGTGAAAGCGAGGTCGCGCGGGTGATTCACCTGTATTTTTCCGACCCCTGGCCGAAGAAGCGTCACCATAAGCGCCGCGTCGTGCAGGACGACACCCTGCGAGAGTTTCATCGCGTGCTTGGTCCGGAGGGCGAACTTCGTCTCGTGACCGACCATGCGGAGCTCTGGGCGTGGTATGAGGATCACGCCGCGCGTCACGCGGATCTTTTCGAGCGCGTGAGTTTCGATTCCCCGGAGTCAGCCGGTGAGGACGAGGTGGTCGGCACCAACTTCGAACGAAAATTTCGTGAGGAGGGCCGGGCGTTTCACGCGATGACGCTCGTCAAGCGCGTGGCCACGAATCCTCCGGATTGATCGGTTCCGGCGATCAGAAAGTCGTGCCTGCGGGCGCGCAACTCTCACGCGCGGCCGCGGCCCGGCGGGGACTGCAGGAGTTTGGGCACGATCTCGCCGGCCCGGCCGATGATCTCCACATCCGCCAGCGCGCTGGCATCGCTCGACTGGGTGTTGACGACGATGATCTTCGCGCCGGCATCATGCGCCACTGAGATCAGGGCGGCGGCGGGATAGACCACCGCGCTGGTGCCGATCACCAGCAGCACCTCGCAGCTCCGGCACAACCAATCCGCCTTCTCCCACGCTTCGGCCGGCAGCATCTCGCCGAACCAGACCACCGACGGACGGAGCTCCTCGCCACACTGCGGACACGGACGGACCCCGGGAGGATCCCGCATGTCGACCTCTTCCTCGTAGCCGCAGTGGCGGTGGCACCGGTCACGGGTCATCGTGCCGTGCAGGGAAACGATTCGGGCCGGGTCCGCCCCCGCGCGGAGCAGCAGATCGTCGATGTTCTGCGTGATGTGTTCAATCTCTTCGCGGGCGGCCAGCGCCCGATGCGCCGGGTTCGGCGCGGCCCGGGCGATCGCGCGGCGCCGGTCCCGGTACCACTCGGTGACCAGCCCGGGGTCCCGGGCGAATCCCTCGGCCGAAGCAAGCGTCATCGGATCAAACCTGGCCCACAAGCCGGTCTGCGCATCCCGGAACGTCGCGATGCCCGATTCGGCGCTCAGCCCGGCCCCGGAAAAGGAGACCGTCCCGGCGCTTCCGGCCAGCAGCGACCGCGCCTCTTCCAGGGACTCCTGATGGTTCTTCTCCGGCGGCATCGTCACCGCACCCGGCGTCCATAAGTCATTCGGGGAGTCACGTCGGGAGTCATTCCCGCGCATCATCCCGGACCCGATCGCGATCCGGGTCATCATCCGCGTCCGCCCCATCGAGCGCGGAATCAGGTTCGTCGTCGGCGAGCTCGCCCCCCCGGCCGTGTTCGGCGCGAAGTTGATCGAACGCTTCGCGCTGCTGTTCATCGAACCGATCCTCGAAACGCCCGGCCAATGCCTCCAGAATCACTTCGACCCGATCCGGCCAGCGTTCACCGATGCGCCGGGCCGCCCGAAGCCACGGTCCGGCATCACTGTACACCGTCGCGGCCGAGTCAAAATCCCGTTCAAGCAGCGCGGTCTTAAACCGAAGCTCACGCGCCGCACCGTCAAGCGGCTGATCGTTCAAGAGCTGCATGACCTCGTGCGCCCGCGAAAAGTCCGACAGTCGCAGCAGGGCTTCCGCATAGCGGACGAACAGCCGCCGGCGAACATCCGCGTCGATCGCATCCGGCGCGATTTCCAGTACCCGCGCCAGAACCCGACTGCGCAGACGGTCATCCGCCGGGGTGGCGGAAACCAGCTGGCCGTCCGCATCGAGCAGATCGGGGGGTTCCAGCGTCGCGGCCGCCGCGACCACCGCATCCCGCCAGCGCTCCACGTGATCGACGGGCGGTTCGAGACGAACAAGGGCGCGGAACGTCGTCAGCCCCCTCCCCTGTCTCTCCAGGGCGGTCAGTGCGAGCGGATAGAGTTCCGAATCGTCGGCGCGATCGATGATCGGCTGGGTGATGCCGCGGAAGAGAAACCCTTCGGCCGTGGCGCGGCGCACCAGGGCGTCATCATCTTCCAGCAGCGCGACGAGTTGCTCCCGATCGTCCTCCGGCGCCGTCGCCGATACGAGACGGGCTCGTGTCGGGGAGTGTTGCCAGCCGTCGGTGGCAACGACCGCTTCGTAGATGGCGTTGAGGCCCGCTTCATCCGGCCGGGTCTCGCGCAGCGTCGTCCACAGGACCCGCGCGGCCCGTTCCCGGTGGGCTGACTCGTTCAGCCGCGGAAGGACGGCCGGAATGCTGGCCGGCGTCGGCCGACGCGCGATCAGGTCGAGCAATCCAGCGACGACTTCCGGGTCTCGTTCCTCGGGCAATCGCCCGATGAGCCGCTCCGCCGTTCCGTTGACATTGAGCTGATCAACGATCTGCGCGGCGTGCAGACGGAACGCCGGAACCTCGTCGTTCAGATGAATGAGCACCTTCTGCTGCAGCTCTTCGGGCAGGCGCACGCTGTCGCGCAGCAACCGGGAAATCGTATCCAGCGCAAAGCCGCGGACCGTCGGAAGCGGATCGTCCAGCAGATCAGGCAATGCCCGGAGCTGTTCCTCGATGGAATGCCGGGGAAACAGATCGCGGTACGTTTCGGCAAGCCGTCGTTCAATGCGGGCGGCGTTCTCGCGTTCCTTCTGGACCTCCTGCTCCTTGGCGAGCAGTTGTTCGGCGAGTCGCTGCACCATGTTGGTCAGCCACTCTTCATCGGGCAGGTCCCGCGCCTGCTGCCACCATTCGAGCCAGCGTTCCGGTTCGAAATCGTAGGGAAGGCCGGTGGCTCGCTTCAGCGCCAGGCAGGCCGCCTCGAGAATGGTTTCATCTTCATCTCGCGCCGGGTCGAGCAGGGCGATCAGTTCCACGGCGGCACCGCGATTCCGAAAACTGCCCAGGGCCTGAATGGCGTTGCGCCGCGTGGCCAGCGAGCTCTCTTCGTCAAAAATCAACTCGCCCAGCGCGGGAAGCACCTGCTTGTGATGCTGAGCGAGCACCACCGCAAGTGGCTCGAGGGCTTCTTCCGGAACGGTGTGCAGCGCTTCGACCGCGCCATCGAGCAGCGATTCAGGGAGCGTCATCCGGCCGTTCATCGCGGCAATCACCGGGAGCATGGATGATTGCTCGCCGGACACCAGCGCCTGCCGCAGCGGCTCGATGGCCTGCGGGCGATTCATGTTCAAAAGACGAATCGCGGCCCCGGTCCGCGTCTCCGAATCATTGGCGGGATTCTGCAGAATGCTGCTCAGCCATTCGATGTCCTCGCGCTGCGCGTCGGTCAACGGTGCGGGATCGAACATCGGCTTCGCGAGCGCCGTGGCGCTCCCGTGGCCCGACTCGTGAGCCGGCGTCGTCCCTTCGGCGTCGAACCGGGATGGGGCGCTGGCGGGCACCGCTTCCATCGAGAGCGCCGCCAGGGCGGGATGGCCCGCCGAATCCGGGTGGGGCGGGGGGCCGGCACACGCCGAGAGCATCAGGCCCGTGGAGAGCACGGCCCATCCGCCACCGATCCACCGACCGGTGGGCGATTGGGACGGATTGTGCGTAAGCGGCTTCATCAGAGGAGCTTCACGGTACCGGTGGAACAGCAGGTTGGGAGAGCCATGACGGGACTCGGGGATCAAGGGGATCTTGGACCCGGCGCGCGACCGGCGCCTGGCGGCCGAGAGACACGAACGGGCATGGGACCCTTCCGCACTATCGTATCGGCTATACTGTACCGGTCGATTGGATAGCTGTGGATTCTTTCCACCGGAGTGCTGTTGGCATGAGCGACTGGATGGATGCTGAGTCACACGCGGACCGCGCCTTCGAGATGTACGAGCGCGGCATGTGGGCCGAAGCGGAGACCGAACTTCGCAAGGCTTTGTCGCTCAATCCTCACCAGGCCGACTGGCACTTCAACCTCGGCCTGACCCTCGAAGCGGCCGGCCGTGATCACGAAGCGCTCTCCAGCTACGAACGCGCCATCGGCCTCGCGGACGAACAGCCGGAACCGCTGCTGGCCGCGGCGGTCGTCGCCATGCGGCTCAACCGGACGGAACAGGCCGTCACCTGGCTCCGGGCCGCCCTCGAGCTCGACCACACCATCGAACCGGCCCATGCCCACCTGATCGAAGCGCAGGTGCGGCTCGGCCAGCCGGAAGAGGCCGAGACCAGTTTCTATATCGCCCAGTACGCGCTGCCCGAACCGAGCGCCCTCTGCTACGCCGCGGTCGCCGAAGCGCTGCTCCAGCGGCAACAGCTCGAACGCGCCGGCTGGTGTCTGCGCGAGGCGATGCGGATCAACCCGACACTGCCGCGGCTGCGGGCACGGCTGGGCAACGTCTACGCGGCGAGGGGTGACTCCCGCCGGGCGTTGCATCTGTACCTGCGCGATCTGCGGGATGATCCCGGCAACGTCGACACGCTGCTGGATTACGGCGAACTGCTGATGGAGTTCAACCGCCTTGGCGAGGCATCGGAGAAGTTTCGGCGCGTGCTCGAACTTGAGCCGGCCAACGTGGATGCCCACTTCCGGCTTGGGCAGATCGCCTCCCGCACCAAACGCCACGAACGAGCGATGGTGGAATTCGAACTGGTCCTGAAGCTCGATCCGAGTTATCCGCGGATCCGACAGGCCCTGGCCGAAGTGCTCATGGCGCGAGGTCGTCACCACGAAGCGCGAACCTGCCTGCGCGAGGCGATGGATCAGGTGGCGGAACAGATCTGCATGGACTCCGGCGGCCGATCTGCCCCTGCCGGCGGTCAAGCCGGAACGTCGGGGGTGGTCGCGTCATCGTCTTCTTCATCGTCCCTGCCGATTCTGAATCCTCCCGAGATCGGTCCGACCGACTGGTGGACTCCCTCGGAGCTGCTGCATCTCGCCCGGCTTCTCCTGCGGGTCGAGCTCAACGCGGAAGGAGCCCGGATTCTGGAGCACCTCGGTGCCCGCACCGATTTGAAATCCCGGATGCAGGTCAAGGTTCTGCGGCAGTTGGCGCTGGCGCGGTTTCGACTCGGGGATCGAGCCGGCGGCGTCATCGCATCCCGCCGCATTCTCCGCCTCGATTCCAAATGCATCGTTGCGATGCACAACCTTGCCCTGGCGGCGATCGAAGATGGTCGCTTGAGCGTGGCGGCGGGCTGGATCCGACGAGGACTGCAACTCGATCGGCTGGACGAAGGCCTTCGGCAACTCCGCATCCGTCTCTGGATTGCCCGGCTGACCGGCTGGGCGGGTCGGTGGCGCCGCCGAAGCCCCTGAAGCCGAAGCCCGAATCGCCGAAGCCCGAATCGCCCGAACCCTGACCCGAACCCTGACCCGAACCCTGAGAAGAGAAGAAAATGGATCGGCCGGCTCAAGCGCCGCAGCGGCACAGCCGCGACGATACCGCTCACTTTTCGGCCGGTCCGCCCGATTGAAAAAAGGCCTCCGGCAATCCGGAGGCCTTTTCAGGGCTCTTGATTCAGACGGTCAGGAGACTCGTCCGGCATGACATGCGGCATTCGCCGCCGCGCGGCGGCGCATCAATCAAAGGGTCGCGTTCGTGTAGGGCAGGAGGGCCATATAGCGGGCCCGCTTGATCGCCTGGGCGATCATCCGCTGCTCCCGGGCCGAGACGCTGAGCCGCTTGCGGGAGTAGATCTTGCCGTTGGGCGTCATCAGCCGGCGCAAATCATCGACGGATTTGTAATCGACGAAGAAACGGTCGCGATTGTCTTTCTTGAGGTACCCGGCCCGGCGCGAGGCGGGGCGGGGGCTGGCAGTGGTCGGGGCATCGGCCATCGGGGAACTCTCCGTTCGTCATGGATGCTGATCGGGAAGAAGCAGCCCCCGCCTCGATTTGGACGGGGGCGACGAATCAGAGCAGGATAGCAACCTCTCCCGGCCGAGCAAGTCCCGTCCGTCCTGGTACCACTTGTTGGGGTGAAAACTGAGGGGTACGGGACTGTCAGGCACGGGGGGCATTGAGCCACGCCGCCCCGCCGACCGGCATCCCAGTGCAGGAGCGTTGAACTGTCCGAAGAGGCGGGGCCACTCCGGCAAGGGGAAAAAATCCGCGCCGACTCACCTTTTTCGTGGCATTTTTTCGCATCCCCTCCAAAGAGGTTGACGTACCGTCCGGTGCAAAGAACGATGATCCGGCTGAGAAGTCGGGTTTCCGATTCCTCCCTTTTCCTCTGCCGTCGTTGCGACGCGAATGATGCCCCCCACCATCGTTCTCCGCGCGGCGGCACTTTTTCTTTTTGCCCCGCGCACCCTACCCCGACCGATGGAAAGGGCAGTTCCTGCCCCGCCGCGTCTCACTGCCTTCGCCCCCTCTCCCCCCCTCAATGCCCCGTCCCCGGTTACACCATGTTCAGCCCGTGATCGGTATCTCGCCCGATCGTGAAGGGGATCGCGTCCAGTGTGCGGTGGGCTACGGCCGGGCGGTCCGCGAAGCGGGAGGCACTCCGTTCCTGCTCGATCATGAAGCGGAGCACATTCCGGCGTATCTGGAACTCTGTGATGGCTTCGTGCTGACCGGGGGGGATGATCCCGCCATGGAGGTGCCGTGGGGCATCACCACCCATCCGCAAGCCAGACCGATCCACCCGGAACGGCAGCGATTTGAACTCGCCCTGCTCACCGCCCTGGAGGACTGGCCGACGATTCCGCTCCTGGGAATCTGCCTGGGCATGCAGCTGATGTCGCTGCACGCCGGCGGCGAACTCGATCAGTACCTGCCGGAGTCCACGCCGACCGCCGGCGACCACTGGGGAAAGAAACCGCACCGAATCACGGGCGAACTCGGCGAGGGCGTTGTGCTCAGCCACCACCGCCAGGCGATGCGGACCGCCGGCCGGATGAAGGTCATCGCCCGCGCGCACGATGAGGTCATTGAAGCGGTGCGCGATCCGGACCGGGCGTTTTCGCTCGGCGTGCAGTGGCACCCCGAACGCACGGAGGAACCGCGCTTCGGGCAGCATCTGTTCGACCGGTTCGTCGAAGCCGCCCGGGCCGCGAAGGGCGCGGAGTCGCGGCGAACTTCCCGCCAGGGGGCATGAGCGGGGCGCCGCGCTCAACTCGTTTCGTTCAGACTTTTCAGAACAGGGCCATGGCGGCACTGGTCACCATCACCTGTCCCTTGTCATCGTACGCCTGGCGGTAATCGATCAACTCGACCGTCTCCGGCCGGGTGAGCTGCAGCAGGGCCCTCATGTTTCCGATGCTGCACCAGCGCGTGGGGTTCTTGTTCCACTTCATCGCGCTGAGGAACTCCTCCGGGTCGCCGGAGAGGAACTTGCCCATCATCTCCCGATCGTGCTGTTCGACATCGTTCCGCCGCTGCTCATCGACCGGCCGGGGCTCGCCGAACTGAGGTCCGACGTGGCTGAGATCGCTCGAGGCGACGAAGAACGTTTCGCCCCCGGCTTCATCCAGCACGTCCCGCAGCGCGGCGACGAAATCATCGGAGGTCACACGTCCGCCATCATCTTCAATCATGCCCGTCAGCGGGTCGGGGATCAATGCCGCGACCACGGGCACGTTCCCCCAGATCGCCTGAAGCCAGGGCAGGTGAAGCTGGATGGAGTGTTCGGGCATGTGGTCGATCTGATCGACGATGAGCGGCCGGCCGAGTCGTTCCACGAGCTTCCCACTGACCTCCTTGTCCGTGGGGCAGACGCCGAAACGACTTTCAAAGCCGTACTCGGTAAAGACCACGCCATCGCCGAGGCCGAAATGGTTGGTGCCGAGAATGACCACCCGATCCGGCTTGGGCACCTGCCGGACGCCGTAGTAGGCGGCGGCGTAGTTCGGCCAGCCGCGCTGATAGTCCAGATGCGGCGCGACGATACCGCGGACCGCACCTTCCAGTTCCGGGTCCTCGGTCTGCTCAAAGTACTGGTCGATCGCTTTGCGACAATCCTCGGCACTTTCGCCGAGCGTCCCCGCCGCATGCATGGGGAAGTGCCCCTGCTGGTCGATCGTCGCCTTGATCTGCTCCTCCATCTTCTCGAAGGTCGGTCCCCAGAGCAGCCCGATTTCATCGAGCCCCTGCACCAGCTTGGTGAACTGATCGAGCGGCGCGCCGATGAAGTCGGCAATCTCCTGAACGGTCTTCTGACCGCGGAGGAACTGCAGCGCCTGCACGACGTTGGGCGGAACGACCATCGTCTGCTTGGAGATCATGCAGGGGTCACGCAGCGCGATGAACTGCTTGCCGTCCTTCTG
>SLDM01000316.1 GCA_007125255.1 Phycisphaerales bacterium | reverse complement strand
TCTTTCCCGGCAACATCACCGTGCTGCAGGCGATCGTCGAGGATGACCAGGTCGATCGGGTCCTCGAGTCACTGCGCCAGTTTCGCGATGAGCGTGCGGGACACAAGCATCTGGAAGCGGCCGTCCTTCCCATTGAGAAACGTCTGGAATAGCAGGGGCGGGGGGCCCCTGGCGACACGCGCTCCTCTCGGTCCCCTGGCGGCATCCGAGTCCACGTCGGCTCATCACGGATTGCCCACAGGGCTCCAACCGGTGGGCGCGATCACCCTGCAGGCCGCCGCGAAGCGGACCGGCGTGACCTCCTCATCACCATCCACTCGGCGGTGAACTCTTCCCCCCTCCTGGTCGATCTACAATGAGCCGCCTGATCGGGGGCCGAGCGACCCTTCCCCGATCGAACCGGCGCCCGAACTTCCCGTCCCACACGCATGGATGAAGCACGCATGCCCCCTCAGCGATCAGCCAAGGCAGAAAAAGGGGCCGATCGCGCCGCGGGTCTTTCCCTGCCCGTTCTTCCCGCGGAGAAGGCGGGCACCACCCGGATCGCCCGCAGCCGCAACGCTCCGAAGCGCGCGATCGTGCTCATCATCGTCCAGATACTCATCATCCTCCATATCGTGCAGTGGCTGATCACCGGCACCACCACCACGCCGATCGAGCCGTCGGAGGCGATGGAGTTCGGCCGCTCGGGAATTGTGAACGTCGGGCTGATCTTCTTCGCCGTCGCGCTGCTCTCAACACTGATCCTCGGCCGGTGGTTCTGCGGCTGGGGGTGCCACGTCATCCTGCTGCAGGACGGCTGCGCGTGGTTGATGAAGAAGTGCGGGATCCGGCCCAAACCGTTTCGCTCGCGGCTGCTGGTGTACGTTCCGCTGACGCTGGCGGCGTACATGTTTCTCTGGCCGGCGTTCCTGCGCCTCGTGATCGCGCCGTACCTTCCCGAACTGCACGCGCAGCTCGTGCCGTGGGAACTGGAGGCCGAACTGACCACCTCCGAGTTCTGGGCGACCTTCCCGGGCGCGATGGTGGCGATCCCGTTTCTTTTCATCTGCGGTTTCGCAGCGGTGTACTTTCTCGGCGCCAAGGGCTTCTGCACCTACGGCTGCCCGTACGGCGGATTCTTCGCGCCGCTGGACCGGCATGCGCGCGGGCGAATTCGCGTGACCGACGCGTGCGAGGAATGCGGTCACTGCACGGCGGCCTGCACGAGCAATGTACGAGTACACGAGGAGGTGCGCGATTTCCGGATGGTCGTCGATCCCGGCTGCATGAAGTGCCTCGACTGCGTGAGCGTGTGCCCGAAGGACGCACTCTACTTCGGCTTTGGTCCCGCCCCGCCGAAGGAAGCCCGACTGCCCGCGGCCAAGCGTTCGGTGCGCTATGACCTCTCCTGGCCGGAAGAGATCGTCCTCGCCATCGTCTTTCTCGGCTGCTTCCTCGCGTGGCGGAGCGCCTACGGGGTCATTCCGTCCCTGATGGCGATCGGCATTGCCGGCTGCGTGACCTTTCTCGCGTGGAAGTTCTGGCGAGTGATGCGCGATGCGAATGTCACATTTCACCGGCACCGACTGCGCAAGCACCGCCGCATCACCGCCGCCGGATGGCTCTTTCTCGCTGCGGCGGCCGTGGCGACGGCGGTGACGTTCCAGGTCGGTTTCGTCGAAGTGACCTACCGGCTCGCCGAACGCGCGGATGACCGCGTCGGGGTGCCGCTCGAGGTGGCATTCGGCCTGCGCGAGGGTGAGATTTCCGAAGCCGAGCGCGCCGACGCCCGGGCGGGACGGCGCTGGTACCGCTGGTCTTCCGAGATCCGGGCGGGCGGCATCGGATGGCCGTCGCCGCGGCAGCCGATCATCGATGCCCGCCGCGCCTGGCTCATGGCGGTCGGCGGCGACTACGAACGGGCGGAGACAATCCTCGAACGCGCTCAGCGGCACTACGGCCCGAGCGAAGTGGTCATCGAAGGGCTCTCTCTGACCCTGCTCGCGCAGGGTCGCCCCGGCGAGGCGCATGCCCTGGTCGACAGTGCGCTGCGGGAGCACCGCGGGTACCACGATCTGCTGAGCCGCGCGGTACGCGGTCTGGCGGAGAGCGGCGCGATCGATGAAGCGATCGATCTCTGCCGGAGACGGCTCGAGGTGTTTCCGGACGATGCACGGACCCTCGCCCTGCTGGGGCTGCTGCATCTGGAGCGGGGTCAGCCGGAAGACGCCCGCCGGCGCCTGCGAGAGGCGATCAGGGCGGAACCGGACTATCCCGGCGCGTACGCTCTGCTTGCCGCGCACCAGTTCCAGGTGGGTGAACTGCTTCCCGCCCGCGCGACGCTGCTGGCCGGACTGGAGCACCGGCCGCACGAGCTGAACCTCCTTGAGCGGCTGGTGGAACTGCTGCACCATCTGAACCGGCGTGAGGAAGCGGCAGCCTTCGAGTCCCGGCTCGAGGATGCGCGGGAGCAGGCGTTGCGCGGCCGTATGGGACGTACCCGCGGCGTCGCGGAGTAGGCACCGGCGCCGAAACAGCCCGCCGTGAAAGAGAAACCCATCCACCGCACGGCGGTGGCGATCTCGAGCGTCCGAAAACGCGGCGATCGGCCGAAACTTCCGGAGTTGGCTGCAGTGATCGCGTCCTGAACCACCGCGAGGATGAGCCCGGCGCGGTCTGTTCCGCATGGGAAGTGTGGTCAACTTTCTGCGCATTCCGGCGGAAGAGTTGCGATTGCACTTTAGACGACCTCCGCCCTGACCGACTTTCTGAGCGGGACCGTGGCCTGCCGGCAGGATGAACGTGGACATCCAATCCGGGCGGCTCGGTGGATTTCAGGATGGACCACTCATGGAGACTTTTGACATGAACGCACGAACGAACAGCCAGGGTAAGACTGGAAAAGGCGTGGGAGCCCGCACGCTGCAATTGACACTTCTCGCCGGCTCACTGCTCTTTGCCGGCTGCTCTTCGTCGAACAATTCCTGGACGAGCAGTCAGCGGAGCGGTAACCCGAGTGAGGTCGGACTGAAGGATTTCAGGGAATCCAAGGTGCCGACGCGCCAGTACGTCGTCGACGAAGCCAACCGCAATCAGCTCCCGGATGAGTATCTCGCGGAGGCGCGGATCGGGCTGTCGGAGATCGAAGCGGCCCTCGCGGCGGCTCGCGCGTCGGAAATCGAAAAGGATGCCACCCTGCGTGAAGGTCTTGCCCACGTTTCGGCCCAGCGCCGCAACGCGGAAGCCCGGGAGCGGGCCATGCTGGCCCAGGCCGAAAAACTGCAGGAGCAGTACAGCGCGAAGCAGAATGAGCTCTGGACGAACATCTCATCCCGCGAACGCTCATTGAACAGCACCAGCGAAAAGAACGCCGCGTTCATCGAAGCGCTCCGCAAGGAAGCGGAAATGGCGCATGCGGAGCTGACCAGCCGTGCGTGGCAGGATTATACCTCCGCCAAGGCGCAGGTTGAAAACCTGAAGAGCGTTCGCCACGCCACGCTCGAAGAAGGCCAGGCGATGATCGAGGAGATGCGTGAGAACGCGCAGGCGACCAAGTCCCGCGCCAACGCGACCGTCTCCAAGCTGCGCACCCAGGCCCAGTCCGTCCGTGAGCAGACCGACGCCCGGTCGGAAGAGTTGCAGGTCCAGATCGTTTCGATCTCCGAGCAGACCGAAGCGGAAGTGAGCCGTCTGACGACCCGCGCGAACTCGCTGAAGAAGGACGCCCAGGCCCGGTTCTCGGAGCTCGTCGCCCGTGCCGACGCCATGACCGAACAGGGTTCCAAGGAAGAGTACGAACTTCGCGTCAACTCCGCGAAGACCGAATTGAGCAAGGCCAAGGCCGAGTACGAGCGACTCCGCAACCAGGCGGAAACCACGCTCGAGCGTGCCAACGCGGAAATCGATCGCCTGCAGGCGGAAGCCGAGCAGATCGCCTTCCTCGGCAGCACCAACTTCGATCATACGATGTCGGAGCTGGACTCGTGGAAGAAGTCCGAGCTGGCCGAAATCTCCAAGCTGCGCAGCCGCGCGGATCGCATGGAGAAGGATGCCCGCGCCGAGTTCGTCAAGGCCGAGGCGCAGGCCCGCGCCAACGCGGCTCGTGAAACCGCGGCCCACCAGTCCGAGCTCGCCGAATCGACGATGAAGAAGATCATCGCCGAAGCGGAAGCCGAAGCCGCCAAGGTGCGCACGCAGATTCTCGATGAGCTCGCCAACCGGCAGAAGCAGAACAATGTCGAGTTCGCCGGAAAGACCGAACCCGCGCCGGAAGAGCCGGAAGATCTGCACACCGTTCCTGCCTCGCCGAAGGTCAAGCCCGTCACGCCGCGGGTCGAGCCGGAGCACATCGCGCAGTTCCGTTCCTCGCTCGCCCGCGTCATGAACCTTCGCACGAACTCCGATGCGCAGGAAATGGCGATGAACGCGACGTTCGAAGAGTCCGTCAGCCGCACGGAAGCGGTCCGGGCGCAGTTCATGGCGCTCAGCTCGGAAAAGCTGGCCGTGGCCGAAGCGATGAACACGCAGGCCCGCGCCCAGTACGCCGATCTGACCACGCAGGCCGAAGCGTGGATCACCACCTCCCAGGCCGGCTACGACCGCGCCCTGAGCGAGGCGGACGCCTTCCGCAAGGAAATGCTGGCCGAAGCGTCGGATCTCCGCGCCGAAGCCACCGCCGGTCGCGACTACGCCCTCGCCCAGTCGGAACTGCTGCTGGTCGAAGCGAACACCGTGAAGAACACCGGCGAAAGCGAAGTCCGCGCTCTCCAGGCCGCGCTCGACGCCACCAAGCGTCGCGGCAACGCCGAGTTCGACCGCCTCTGGGTCGAAGCCGAATCGGTCGAGCGGAGCAACGAAGCGCTGTTCACGCAGATCAATACCCAGATCGCCTCGGCCGAACGCGTGCTCGAAGCGGAAATGACCAAGCAGGATCGTGCCATTGCTTCGGCCGCCACGATCGCCGAAGCAAACTACAACGAGTCGATGGTCCACGCCGATGTCTTCGCCCGCAAGAGCGAAGTGGAAATCAACCGTATGGCCGCTCAGAACACGCTCGATTACACGCTGGCCTCGGCCGAGATCGATCACCTGCGGAACCTGTCCTACAGCACGGTTCTGAAGGCCGACGCGTCCGTCAGCCGCATGCTCGCCACCGCGCGTGCCGATCGTGAACAGTCCGAAGCCATCGCGGAAGTCGCCTCGGCGAAGCTCCGCAGCACCTCGGACATGAAGCGGGCGGAAATCGTCGCTTCCAGCCGCAGTGCTGAAGCCCGGGAAGAAGCGGTCCGCGCTCTCTTCGACGCCCGCCTGGTTCAGGTCAACTCCGAGCGCATCCGTGACCTGACCGACATCTACCGCGACGACGTCTTCAAGCAGACCAACCTGGAGACCTCGCTCGCCCAGGCCGAAGCGATGCGGAGCGAGTTGAACCAGCGATTCGCGCAGCTGAAGGAGGAGCAGCACCAGCTCCAGCGCAGCGCCCGCGATAACTGGGACCACCGCCTCGCCAACATGCAGCGTCGGCCGCAGCAGTCACCCCAGCAGCCCAACCTGCAGCTGCCCGAGGAACTCGAGAACGTTCAGATCACCACGGTTCCCACCGATCGCGACTGAGCTTCCTCACTGCATCCTGGTTCGGATCGATTCCCGCAGCGTGCCCCTTGGGCACGCTGCGTTTTTTTTTTGCTCCAGGAATCCACGAGGTCCGCGCGGGGTGCCACGGCCAGCGAGCGCAGCGAGTCGGCCGTGCCCTGGTGGAAGGACAATCGCCGGACCAGAGTGCAACGCTCAATCGGGACCACTCGATGCCATTATCCCCCTTCACCCCTCCGTCGCTCCGTCGCTCCGTCGTTGCCACCTCTTCGTGCCTTCGTGCCTCCCTCAATCCCACCACTCCGTCACTTCGTCACTTTCCCTCCGTGCCTCCCCCACCCCCGCATTCTTCTCCCTTCTCACCCTTCATCCGCACCCGGGCGCGTCCAGTCGTGAGCGTCGTCCTTGTGCAGCGCGCCCGCTCCCAGCTTGATGCAGCGCCGGCAGATGGCCGCCTCCTCGTACATCGGGCTCTGCCAACCGGGTTCGTTCGGCCGGTTCTGGGCCGCGCGATCCTTCTCCCGTTCGAGGCACATCGTGCAGTGGTAATCCTCCGGCGCGGCTGACGCCCGACTCCTGACCACCTCCGTGTACGCGACCGTCAGGCACTTTCCGCAGATGCAACTGCCGTGATGGCCTTCGATCATCGGCGTCTCTTCCGTCCACGCCCGGTGGCAGAAATCGCAGAGCACATCCGTCATCTGCACATTGTTTTCATCGGTCCCGGGCCTGCGCATGATCTCTCACCGATACTTTCCTGAGCGAAGGGATTCTCTTGAGGGTACCTGCCCCCGCATCATATCGGCTGCCCCCTCTGAACGCACTGGTGCAACGCGCCGGTCCAGCACGCGGATCCCCCTCCTTCTTCAGTACGGCTCAGCACGGGCCCCATGCAGCCAGCAGCGTGAGCAGGTCGAAGACGTCCACCACTCCATCCCCGGTCAGATCCGCGGAACACGATTCACACGCGCCCCACAGATCAAGCAGTTGCAGCAGGTCGAACACGTTAACCGTCCCGTCACCGGTCAGGTCCGCCGGGCACGCCGGCTCGGAATCGACCGACGGCATGAAGTTCGCGACGTAGCACGCCGACTCGTTGATCGTCCGGGCGTGGTTGGCCGGCTCGGGAAATCCTTCCGCCACCCCGGTGGGCTGGCCGTCGAAGTCGATCTCCGGATTGGAGAAGTGCGGCACGCGCTCTCCGGGCTGAAGGGCCATGATTGATCGCCACAGTGTGCCGCGGTCACCCGTCCAGCGGTGGCCGAAGGAATCATCGAAGAGGCTCGGCAGGACGTTCTGGTGGTCGTGGCCGCATCCCATGTTGTGCCCCAGTTCGTGGGCGAACGAAAGGTTCCCGACCGCGCACTGCCAGCGGGTCACGCTGAAGGCGAAGGGCGCGAAATCGCTCTCGAGGGTGGTGAGCACATAGCCCAGACCGCACAGCCCCGAGCCGTGCGTCAGCAGTGCAACCAGATCTGCTCCGACCTCCTGCCGGATGGTGTGCACCTCCGGCATCACCTCGTTCTGCTGCCGCAGGTTCACGAGATCGGTGTTCATGCTGCCCGACTCGCGATAGTCCACCTCTCCCTTGTAGACCAGGCGGATCTCCGGCGCAATGCCGCTGTTCGTGTACGCCAGATTCGTCGACTCCACCGCGGCCTCCACCAGCGCTTCCATCGCCTTGACGCCTCCGGCACTCGCGCGGGCCGCCGGCGTCCAGACCACCATCACATCGATGATCGACCCGTCATCCGGCCCGAACTCACACCCGTCACTCGTCCCATCCCCGGTCGCCATGTTGGTTCCGGCGTTGGTCCCGGCGTTGGTCCCGGAACTGGTCCGGCCATCGGGCCGCCGGGCCGCCGGTCGCGCTTGAGAATCCCGCTGCGGAAAGAGGGAGTCGTTCACCGGTGATGGCCGGCCCTCGCACACCCCGCACCCGCCATACGCGGCCGGATCCACCTCGGTGATATTGAAGCGGTCACCATTCGCCCCGGCCGGACGCAGTTCGACCTGCCGCCCCTCGCCATCGTTGAACACGCCGACCACCACCGGGTGGTGGACGCTGAGGACGAACCAGCCACGACCGTGCTCGCCGACCTCACCGGACAGGGTGTACCCGCGCTCCCCGCGATCGACCCGGCGGACCACGGTGGCGACAAGGCTGAGGTCCGAAAATGGCGCCCACGCCAGCGTCGCGCCCGGGCCTGCCTCGTGCGGCAGCGTCTCGGGCACGATCCGCGCCGACCGCTTCCGCAGAGCCAAGGGCGCACGTGACGCACCGGTTGGATGTTCATCCCGCCTGCCTTCTTCTTCGTCGATCACATCGATCACATCGGTCAACGCGATCATCGGCCGCCGAATCTCATCGGCCACCTCGTCCGTCCGGTTCGCACCGGACGCGATCATCGCGCCGGTGATCACGATCGCCGGCAGGATGGTGAGCAGGCCGTTGGTCATCGAAGGTCGCATATGCATCGGCGGCGGTCCGGAGCGGGATATCCAACTATTCCTGATCGCCGCCACGAATCAAGAAGATTCGCTCGATCGCCATGGATTTATCCGCTTACGTCCGATCATATGGGAGAGGCACGAAGGCACGGAGGCACGATGGCACGAAGAGGAAGCGACGGAGCGACGGAGGGGCGAAGCGACGAAGGGGAGCGAGGCAGCGAGGGGGCGGCGTCCCATCGAGTATGGCGACCAGTCGTCCCGAACGCTAAACAAATCCCGCTTGCCCCCTGTCTTTTCATCTTGCACGGCTGACTCCCTCCGGCCACCCCGCCGACCCAACCCCAAACCCTGATAGACAATCACATAAAACAAAGTTGCACTACTGCGCCCCCGGGTCCG
>SLDM01000035.1 GCA_007125255.1 Phycisphaerales bacterium | reverse complement strand
CGACCCGCGCCGGGGTGGCCTCGCGCTTCCAGCCTGCCCGCCCAGACCGAACCGGCCTGGTTCTACTGTCCGAATGCCGCCGGATCCCAGAGGTAGAAGAAGTTCGGCTGCCCGTGCATGGTTGCCCCGTCCAGGTTGAGCTGCATCAGGTTCAGCTGGGTCGACGATGAGCCCTTCGGGCTCTCCGCATACGCGCTTCCGACGTGCTGGAGCGCCCGGTGGTACTTGACGAGCCGTGCCGCGGGAAGACCGGCCAGTTCCTTGGCCGCCGCGAACGCGGTATGGAGATCGCCGATCTCGTCGATCAGTCCCAGTTCCTGCGCCTGCCGGCCGGTGACGACCCGGCCGTCGGTGATCGTGTTGATCTGTTCATCGCTCAGCCCCGTCCGGTTCGTGGTGACGGTGCTGATGAAGTTGTCGTAGAACTCGTTGACCATGTCCTGGAGCAGGGCGCGGTGATCCGGTTCCATCGTCTGGAAGGGGGAGCCGGCGGCTTTCTTTTCTCCCGAGACGATCGCATCGGCGTGAATACCGATGCGGCGGAGCCCCTCGGAAAAATTGAAAGTCTGCATGATCACGCCGATGGAGCCGGTCACGGTGGTGGGGTGGGCCACGATCCGGTCCGCGGCGCACGCCAGGTAGTAGCCGCCCGATGCCGCGACATCGCCCATGAGGACGATAACCGGTTTTCCCGTCCGTTCCCGAAAGCGGACGGTCTCGCGGTACACCACGTCGGAGGCGGTCACGGTTCCGCCGGGTGAATTGATGCGGACGATGATCGCCTGCACGCGCGGGTCATCCTCGGCCCGCCGGAGGGACTCGACGTACTCGGCGACGGGATTCTCGCCGCGCGTCAGCAGCCCCGGCCGGCGAATGTCGGCGATCAGACCCGTGACATCGATCAGCGCCACCTTCGGGCTGCGCCAGCGGGCTCCATCGTCTTCATGAACGACCGTCTCTGACAGACCGTCGTCGGCGGGGACCAGGTCGACCACGAATCGCATGCGCGAACAGCCGGCCAGTGCGGAGAGAAGCAGTGCACCGAGAAGCAGTACGGCGAGCAAGTACGACAGAGAGGTGAATCGGGTCATGCTCCAAGTGTATCCGGGCCATGGACCGATCGAGGCGCCGCGGCGGTCCGGGAGGGGCGTCCCGATTCGCGGGACAGCTCGGTGGTTCCGCAGGGACTGGCGACGCCGTGGCGCCGGAAGCGTCGTCCCAGCGGAAAGCGGGAGTCGTGCAACGTCGTCACTTCGTCACTTACCCCCGGGGCCCTTGACACAAATGTAGCCAATGCTACAATTCACTCATGTCCGGTTCATCTGAGAATCCCTTCCGCAAGGTCCGGGCCGATCACGCCCAGGAGACGGCCGAGGACTACGTCGAGGCGGTCTCCGACATGGTGCACCGGATCGGTGAGTGTCGCGTTCGGGATCTGGCCGCGCACATGGGGGTCTCCCACGTCACCGTCAGCCGGATCGTCAGCCGGCTTCAGGAGGAAGGGTTGATCGAAACCGAGCCCTACCGGCCGGTGCGGCTGACGCCGACCGGCGAGAAACTCGCGGCGATGAGTCGGAGGCGACATGAAATCGTCGAACAGTTCCTGCTCGCGATCGGCGTGCCGGCGGAAGACGCCGCCCGCGACACTGAAGGCATTGAACACCACGTCGGCGAGTCCACGCTCGCGGCGATGGAAAACTTCCTGAGTTCATCACATCGGCCGGCGCCAACAACCCCGGAGGCAATCGAATGAATCGCTCGCAATCAACAAACCTCGTGCGTTCTCTCGCCATCATGGGCGCGGTGATACTGCTTTCGTTCCTGCACGCCGGTTGTGACGGGGCGAACGCGGCGACCGAAGACCACGAGCCGATCAACATCGCGGCGACGACCGGCATGATCGGGGACATCGTCCGGAACGTCGCCGGAGACCGGGCGAAGGTGACCGTCATCATGGGCAGCGGGACTGACCCGCATCTCTACCGGCCGACGCGGCGCGACATGAGCGCGCTGCTCGGCGCGGACGTGGCCTTCTACCACGGGCTCAACCTCGAAGGCCGCATGGGAGAAGCCCTCGACCGGGTGCGCGGGGCCGGCCGACCCGTCTACGCCGTCGCCGAGCGCATCGACTCCGACCACCTGCTCGATGAAGAAGAAGAGGAAGTCGGCGAAGGCGAGCTGCCCGTACCGGATCCGCACCTGTGGATGGACCCGCGGCGCTGGGCGCTGATCGTCGATGGTGTAGCGGAGCATCTCGCGTCGCTCGACCCGTCCGGTGAAGAGACGTACCGCGCCAATGCCGCGGCGTACCGTGAGTCGCTCGACGCGCTGCACGAATACGCCCGTGAAGCGGTGGCGTCGATTCCCGCCGATCGCCGCGTCCTGGTGACCGCACACGATGCGTTTGCGTACTTTGCCGAGCGGTACGACATCGAGGTGCTCGCGATTCAGGGGATCAGCACCGAGTCGGAAGCGGGATTGCGCCGCATCGAAGAGATTGTCCGCACCGTCGTCGAGCGGCAGATTCCCGCAGTCTTCACCGAAACCAGTGTGCCCGACCGCAACGTGCTGGCCCTCGTCGAAGGCGCACGGGCCCGTGGTCACGACGTGCGCATCGGTGGAGAGCTCTTCTCCGATGCGATGGGTGAAGAGGGCACCTACGAAGGGACCTACCTCGGCATGATCGATCACAACGTCACCACCATCGTCCGCGCACTCGGCGGCGAAGCACCGGAACGGGGCTTCCAGAACAAGCTCAATCCGTAGCGCAGCTCCGGCCGGAAGTACCAGCCGCAAAGAGCACAAAAAGCCGACAACTCCCTCCTCCACCCTTCGTCCCTCCGTCGCTTCGTCGCTCCGTCGCTTTCCTCACCAATGCCCCCAACCGCAACCAGCTCAACTCTCGGTCCCGAGCACTCCGCGGCTTCGCCGCTCTCGGTCCACGATGTGACGGTGGCGTATCGCCGCGCGCCGGTCTTGTGGGACGTTGACTACGACGCGCCGCCTCGCGGTCTGATCGGCATGGTCGGTCCCAATGGCGCGGGCAAGAGCACGCTGCTCAAGGCGGTGCTGGGCCTCGTGCCGATGACCTCCGGCCGCATCGAGGTCTTCGGCCGACCGGTCGCGACCCAGCGGGCCCGGATCGCCTACGTGCCGCAGCGCGAATCGGTCGACTGGGACTTTCCCGTCACCGCGCTCGATGTGGTCGCCATGGGCCGGTACCGCCGGATCGGCTGGTTCCGCCGCGTCAGCCGCGCCCACCGGGATGCGGCCCGGGCGTGTCTCGACCAGGTCGGTCTGGCCGACTATGCGGGCCGCCAGATCGGACAACTCTCCGGCGGGCAGCAGCAGCGCGTCTTTCTCGCGCGGGCCCTCGCCCAGGAGGCGGATCTCTACCTGATGGATGAGCCGTTCGCCGGCGTCGACGCTTCGACCGAGCGCACGATCATCGACATTCTCCGCCGCCTGCAGCGGGAGGGGAAGACGTGCCTGGTCGTGCATCACGATCTGCACACGGTGGGTGAATACTTCGACCATCTGCTGCTGCTCAACGTGCGCGTCGTTGCCGCCGGTCCGACGGAGAACGTTCTGACCGAAGATCTGCTGCGCAAGACGTACGGCGGACGACTGACCCTGCTCGACCGCGCGGGTGCCGCCCTCGAGCAGCAGGGCAGTCCCGCGGGGCCGGCAGTGGAAAGTTCGCGCTCGTGATGGGGTGGCTGCCTTACAACACGACGGTCGTGCTTTTCGGTGCGGTGATTCTGGGAATCGCTTCCGGCGCGGTGGGGACATTGCTCCTGTTTCGGGGCCGGGCGCTTCTGGCCGACGCGTTGAGTCACGCGGCGCTCCCGGGGGTGGCCGTCGGGTTTCTCCTCGGCCTCGCCCTGGGCGTGGAGGGCCGCCCGCTCTGGCCGCTCCTGCTCGGCGCGCTGGTGGCGGGATTGCTCGGTGTCGGCGCGGTCTCCGCACTGGTGCGACTGCCGCGGGTCAAAGCGGATGCCGCCATCGGCGTGGTGTTGAGCGTCTTCTTCGCCGTCGGCATCGTGCTGATCGTCTTCATTCAGCAAACGCCCGGTGGGCAGAAGGCGGGATTGACGCAGTTCATCTTCGGTCAGGCGGCCACCATGCGTCTCGCTGATGCTCAGCTCATCGCGTTCATCGCGGCTGCAACCCTCACCCTGACCGCTTTCACGTTCAAGGAACTGCGCCTGTTCTGTTTCGATCCTGAGTACGCGCGCGGACTCGGCTATTCGCGCACGGGACTTGATCTGCTGCTGATGATGCAGGTCGCGCTCCTGACGGTCATCGGACTGCACACGGTCGGAGCGCTGCTGATGGTTGCGCTGCTCATCGTTCCCGCGGTGGCAGCGAGATTCTGGACCGAGCGCATGGGATGGATGGCCCTCGTCGCCGCGGGCTTCGGCGGCCTGGGCAGCGGACTCGGTACGGCCGGCTCCGCGATCGCCTTCAACCTTCCGACGGGTCCCGCGATCGTGCTCGCCTGCGGGGGTCTCTTTCTCATCAGCCTGCTGGTCGCGCCGCGGCGCGGCGTGATGGCGGATCTGCTGCGCCGCGTTCGTCTGCGGCGCCAGACCTTGCACGCCCATCTGCTTCGCGCGGTGTACGAGATCGCGGAGCTCAGCGGTGACTTCGGCGCGCCGATCGATCACGCCGCGCTCCAGACGCGGCGAAGCTGGAGTCAGCGGCAACTGCGCCGCGCACTGCGCATCGGCGCATCACGCCGGGAGATCACGGTGGATCCCGGCGGCGTGCGACTCACCGAGCGTGGCCGATCGGCCGCGCGCCGGTCGGTACGCACGCACCGACTCTGGGAACACTTTCTCACGACCCACGCGGATATCGCGCCGAGTCACGTCGACCGCGCCGCCGATGATATCGAGCACGTCATCGGCGAGGACCTCATGCACGAGCTCGAACGAGCGCTGCTGGATCGCGGCGTCATCACCCGGCCCGGCGATGTGCCCGCCTCGCCCCACCGGATCGGACGGCCGGGATCCTGATCGGTGCCGGGGGCAGCTCACTGCCGGCGCCGGTTCTCCGGTGCAAATGCCGCGCGGCGCTGAATCCGAACCTCCTTAAGGGCCGAAGTCGCGTCCGGCGATGCGGCGGAAGAATCGTCGGGAGTGTGGATTCCGCCCATTCGCGTTGGGCAGGCCTTCGGTCAAGGCGGTCGTTCCGCAGGGCTGAGGGCCTGCGTTTTCATTGGTGCAGGCCGCTGGCAGCCTGGGCAAGCTGGTCAAGCAGCGCGGTTCGGCGCTCCAGTTCACGCCCCGGGGGCGTTCTCCTGAGCGGTTCCCGTGAGCGAGAACTCGCAGCGCAAAGAACGCGCCGACATGCGGGGAACTCCGGGATTTCTATTGACAATCGCGCACCATGAACGACGATACCCGTATGTTGCAGGTGCCCGATCGGAGACCGGGCATCGGCGGCGGGGTGCGAATGCTGCCCGATGCCGGAGGGTACCGCGCGGTGTTTCGACTTTGGCCGCTGGTCCATCGTCCGGAAGCATTCGATGACCATGGCGAGCGGTTGTTCGATTGCGATTGCGAGAAGCAGTTCGAGAAGCAGTTCGGGAGTGCTCGAGGAAAAGTTCGAAGGCAGTCTTGAGGAAGAGGATGATCCCGACGGGATCGAGTCGTTCCATGTGAGGGTGAGAGCGATGATGAGGATGATGTCGAACGTTCATGTGGCCGTGATGACGGTTTCCCAGGTATCGGTGCGCAACATGCGGCGCGCGAAGGCGCGGGTCACCCGGCCGGTGGTGCGCCGCCGGGTTCTTCCGGATCCGCTTCTCCGCCTGTCGGTGGCGATGAGACACCGGTAGGCGGCGAACCAGCCATTCAGGGGCTGATCCGATTGATGGAGACGATGCGCCCAGCGCTACGCGCTTCGGCGAAAGATCAGGAACGTCAGATCGTCGGGTTTGCTCGGCTCATCCCCGCCGGTGGCGCTCATCCGCTGCAGCGTCAGCTCCGCCAGCCGGTCGGCGGCCTTCGGAAGCGGACCTTTGCGGATGATCTCCACGATCTCTCTGGTGTGGAGGTTGTCAAAGAGTCCATCGCTCGCAAGCAGCAGGGTGTCGCGCCGCTGCATGTTCAGGCGCGAGCTGATTTCGATGCGCATCTGGTCCGAGCCGACGAGGTTGGATACCACGTGCCGATCCGCGTGGTGCATCGCTTCCTGCTCGGGCAGCATGCCGGATTCAACGGCATACCCGACAGGAGAATGGGAGATGATCTGAAGGCGTACCCGGCCGCGCTGGCTCACGAGCAGGATGGGCGAATCGCCCACATGGTAGGAACGCAGGCCGTCGGGATGCAGTTCCACCGCCGAGAGGGTGGTGGCGGCCCCGACACCGATGTCGGTCACCGCGCGGTTGGCGTTCTCGAATCCGGTCAGGACCGCATCGCGCAGGTTGGTGGGATCCTCCGCGGCACGGACCGCGTCGGCCATCGCCTGGACGGTCAGGCTGGCGGCCATCGCGCCGGCCGCGTGTCCGCCGACGCCGTCGGCGACGGCGAGAACCGCCGCGGACGTGCCGACCTCGATCAGCGCCGCCGCGTCCTCGTTGTCCGTACTCTTGCCGGGACACCGGGTTGAAAAGGCGGCCACCGTACCGAACGCGATCGGGCGCATCATGCCGGTCGTCATGGTCTCGCGCAGCAGCAGCCGCGTCGACGCGCTCTCGGATTGAGTGGTTTCTTGGCTCATGGGTCGTGGCGGTAAGTCGTCGGGATCAGCGGCGTTTGATCGACTTGCCGCACCAGGGGCAGTATTCCCAGAACTCACGAAGGACGCCCCAGCCGCAGGCATCGCAGGTCTCGCGGTGATTCGGGATCAGCCAGGGTTTCCGAACTTTCTGTCGGCACCAGGGGCAGTATTTCGTGAAGGGCAACTGCACTTTGCGCGTGCAACCGCGATTCGTGCATCGTTTCTCGTAGCTTTTATCGGAGTATTCACGGCCGGAAAGCGGCCCGATCGCGGGCCCGTAGCACCAGGCGCAGAACTTCCAGTCGAGCTTGGTGCCGCGCTGGCAGCGCGGGCACCGGGCAGGCCGTCGCGTTTCATCCCGATGCTTCTGTCGTTCGACGCCGCACCACGGACAGGCCTGCATCGACTCTGCCACGGGTTCGCCGCACGCCTGGCACTTGCTCCGCACGTTCAGCAGAACGCGAAACTGCCGGAGGAACTCGCGCACCCGTACGGTCTTCCAGTTTCGACGTGTGATGCCGCGGCCGCTTCTGCGGCCCACCGTCGTGCCCGCACCATGTTTGAGCGCGCGATGTCGAACGCGCAGAAATGCGTTGCGCATCTGCTGTACGTCCTTGAAGCGCTCACGGTGATCAACGGAGAGCGCGCGTTCGAGAAGGGTGATGAACTTCGGGCTGAGCTGCTTCTGCAAACGATCGTGCCCCGGGCACGGCCATTCGAAGGGCCACTCCGGAAGATGGCCGGAGAACATGCGGTACACGATGAGCGCCAGGGAAAAGACATCTGAGCGCAGCGAGGGTTTTCCCATTGCCTGTTCCGGCGCGATGAAGCCGACGGTGCCCGCGCCGGACGCGTTGATCGTCCGGTGCGCGATCTTGGCGATGCCGAAGTCAGCCAGCCGCAGTCGATCGTTGGCAAAGAGAATGAAGTTTTCGGGCTTGAGGTCAAGATGGGCGACGCGATGCTTGTGCGCAAAGGCGACCGCTTCGAGCATCTGCTCGGTGTAGCTCAGCGCGGTCCGGGCCGCGAGCCGCTTGCGCAGTCGATCGCCGAGCGTTCCCTGCCCGAGCGGGTAGACGATGACGAAGTGGTCGTCGATGTAGCCGGCATTCTTGATCGGCAGAATGTTCGGATGATCCAGCCGCGCATTGAGACGGACCTCCTTGCGGAAATCCTCCATGGACTGCCGGGTCATGAGGTGTTCGTGCGGGATCTTCAGCGCGACGGAGATGCCTTCAATGGTGTCATAGGCGCGGTAAACCACCGCGAAGCCGCCTTCCGCCAGACGCTTGTCGATGCGGTACTTGCCGAGATGTTGGCGAACTCGAACCACAGGGGGAGGGGCGGAGGGAAACGGTCGGAGCCCAGCGGGGAGAGGGGGCGAGGCTGGTGAAGCAGATGGTTGCGCAGATGGACAGAGGGTGATGAGAAGAGATCGAGCCGGGGATCGGGCCGGGGATCGAGCCGGACGCCGCGAGATCAGACCGACGACAGTCTACCGGCGGCCGCGGCATCGGAACAGGTTCAGTCGCCCATCAGTGTGGTCGTCCGGTCTGGCGGCGGCTGAGCGGCGGCGCTGCGGAGGTCGCCACCGGCCGGTTCACGATCGCAGCACCTGGCGAGCGATCCGGCAGGGACCGGTGGCCGAAGGCCGTGCGGCCGGTCGCCGCCGGAAGTGTGCCGCCCCCCCCGGCGACTCTCTTCTGGAACTTCTCCCGGCTGCCGGTTCTGGCTGCCGATTTCGGCTG
>SLDM01000061.1 GCA_007125255.1 Phycisphaerales bacterium | reverse complement strand
GTCGGGGATGTCGATTGGCGTGCGGTTTGCAACTCTCAATCGAACCCATATTCGTGGACAGGAGGTCCCGCATGATTCGGCAGAAGTTGCTTATCCCCGCAGTCTTGATCGGCGCGATTGTTGCGCTTCCCGGTCTCAGCCCGACGAGCCACGCCACCAGCGTGCAGGATCTGGTTCGCATCAAGGGCCACGAGCGCAACGTCCTGACGGGGATGGGCATCGTGATCGGTCTTGACGGCACCGGTGACCAGTCCCGCGATTCGCTCGTCGCGGCCCGGCCGTACGCCCAGCTCCTGGGCAATCTCGGAAACCCGATCGAAAGCGTCGACGAACTCGCCCGCGCTGATGCCTATGCCCTGGTTCAGGTCACGATGGAGATTCCGCCGACCGGCGTTCGTGAAGGAGACCGGTTGAACGTCCACGTGGAGACGATGTTCAACGCGTCGAGTCTCGCGGGCGGCCGCCTGGTCGTCTCCATGCTGCGCCCGCCCCGCCCCGATGCGGCGGATCTGCATCCGATGGCCTATGCGACAGGGACGGTCGTCATCGAAGGCGCCAATGCCCGGGCCGGGGTCATCCGGCAGGGGGGACAGATGCTGACCGACATTCGCACCAATCCGGTCACGCAGGGCGGAACGATGTCGCTGGTGCTGAAGGACCAGTACGCGGGCTATCCCGTGGCCACGACGATCGCCTCCTCGATCAATGATGAATTTGTTCTGGACGGCTACACGGAGATCGCACGGGTGGAAGATGCCAAGAACATCCGCATCACCGTGCCGCCGGCCGACCGGTCCTATCCCGCGCAGTTCATTGCGAACCTGATGACCATTCCGCTGGATCCTTCGCTCATCCAGACACAGGCGCGGATCGTGATCAATGAGAAACAGGGAATCATTCTGGTCACCGGGAACGTGGAGATCGGACCGGTCGGTATCACGCACCGCGGTCTCACGATCACCAGCATCACCCCGGAACCGGAGCCGAACGAGTTCGAGCCGCTCATCGAGACGACGCAGTGGACCGGGATTGATACGACCGATCGTCGCAGCCGCGCGTCGACGAAACTGGTCGATCTGCTGCAGGCGCTGGATCAGCTCAAAGTCCCGGTGGGGGATCAGATCGCCATCATTCACGAACTCAAGAAGACCGGCGCTCTTCACGCCGAGGTGGTGGTGCACTGATGATGAGCCAGCCGATCATGACGGAGTCCGGATCGAATCTGTCGCCGGAGCGTCCGGACAGTCGCATGCTCTCGAAGGACGGTGGATCGTTCGAGAAAACGCTGCGCGAGAAAGCTCACGAGGCCGCCGAGCAGTTCGTGGCGTCTTCCCTGGTGATTCCGATTCTCGCGACCCTCCGCGCGAATACGTTCGGCGCCGAAGGCCCGTTCGCCCCGAACATGGCGGAGAAGCGCTTCGGCCCGGTGTTTGATCAGCAGATCGCCGACCGCGTGGTGCAGGCCGCCAACTTCCCCATCGTCGACATGATCGCGGATCGGTACGTCGAGTACATGACCGGGAAACCCGCGACCGAGCCCGCGGGTCAACACATCGATTTCAAGGGATAAACCTGATGCAGCATACGTCACGCCCATCATCGTCCATCCCGCCGAACGAGGCCCGCGATGCGCTGGTCGGAGCGCTGGAAAAGCTGATGCAGGCCATGGCGCACGAGCACCAGGAGTTGTTGAAACTGCTCGAGTGCAAGCGCGACGCCGTGCGCAAGGCGGAGATGAAGTCCATTGGCGACATCACCGAGCAGGAGCGCAGGATCGTTCGCCGCATCGAGGAAATGGATCGACATCGTCGCGAGCTGTTGCGGCGGATTGCCGCGGCAATCGGGGCGCCGGCGGATGAGCCGCTTCGAGTCAGCCACATTGCCGAGTGCGTGCCCGAGCCGATGCGGCAGGAACTCAACGAGGCGGCGCAGCATCTGCGCGAACGCGTCCATGCGGTGCGCGAGGTGAGTTCAATCGTGCGCGCCGCAGCAGAAGCATTAGCCAGCCACATGAGCGGCATCATGCAGCAGGTGAACTGGGCGCTGAGCCGGGCGGGGGTGTACGGAAGCTCCGGTCGCGTTGCCATGGGCACCCAGATGGATTTCTGCGTGGATTTGAAGACGTAACCATGAGACGGACGTGACGCCCCTCCGGGAGGCACGAACGTGGCACTTCATTTGCAGACAGGTACCTCATGAGTTTGAACGGTGCACTTCAGGTCGGTCGCTCGGCGATGAACGTCAGTCAGACGGCGTTGCAGGTCGCGGGTGACAACATGGCCAATGCGGCGACGCCCGGCTTCCACCGGCGCACGGTGCACCTGACGCCCAATAACGGTCAGCAGATCGGCCCCGGTCAGTTCATCGGCCAGGGGGTCAAACTGGAGACCATCCGGCGTGAAATCGACACCGCCATGCAGTCGCGCTACCGCGATGCGCTGGGTCGTGAGTACTCCTCGATGATCGACCAGCGGTACCTGACCACGCTCGAGGGGATTCAGAATGAACTGACCGACAACGACCTCTCCACGTTGATGAGCAACTTCTTCAACGGGTTCTCCGAATTGGCGAACAATCCGCAGGACAATGCCATCCGGGGCGTGGTCGTGCAGGAGGGGATCAGCCTGGCGAATCGCCTCAGCTCCATGCGGTCCGATTACGGCAAGGTCCAGGATGAGATCAATCGCGCCCTCGACGGTGCGGCGAACCGGGTCAACGATCTGCTCAATCAGGTCAGTCGGCTCAATCAGCAGATCACCACCACCGAGGCCGGCGCGGGCGAACTGAGCTCGCTGCGCGATGCCCGCGATCAGCAGTTGGACGAACTGGCGAAGTATCTGGATATCAGCGTCTACGAGCAGCCGAACGGCAACGTCGATGTGCACGTCAACTCCGTGCCCATTGTTCTCGGTGGGGATTCACGCGGCGTCGAGATTCGCAAGGAATCCGTCGAAGGTCAGCTCAAGGTGACCGTCCGCGTCAAGGACGACGGGACACAACTGGATGTCCGGGACGGCGAGATCGGCGGATTGCTGCGGCAGAAGAATGAGACCGTCGATCCCGCAATCGCGGCGATTGACAAGCTCGCCGGCCAGTTGATCTTCCAGGTCAATCGGCTGCACTCGCAGGGACAGGGCAAACAGGGGTTTACGTCGCTCGAGGGCGCGACCCGGGTCGCGAACACGACCGATACGCTCAACGCCGCCGCGGCGGACGTGCCCTTCGAGATCAGGAACGGCAGCTTCTTCGTGCACGTGACGCATCAGGATACCGGCGTGCGCACGACCCATGAGATCAAGATCGATGGCAATGCCGATTCGCTCGAGGACCTGGTGGACCGCATCAACAACGTTGTCGGCGTGCCGAACATCACGGCCGGCATCAACGCGAGCGGGCAGCTGACGCTCGGGGCGGCAACCGGATTCGAGATCAGCTTCTCCGATGACACCAGTGGCGCGCTGGCGGCGCTCGGTGTCAACACGTTCTTTACCGGATCGAATGCGGCGGATATCGATGTCCACCAGTTCATCCAGGATGATCCTTCCATGCTGGCCGCCGGCGCCGGCCATATCCTCGGTTCGAACGATACCGCAACCGCGATTGCGAATCTGCAGGATACCTCGATCCAGGAGCTCGGCAACAAGAGTCTCCGCGAGTTCTGGCAGAACCAGGTGACCTCCCTCGGCACCCGGGCGAGCGCGGCGAACTCCAATGTCAATTCCTCACGCGTGGTGCGCGAAGGCCTCGGCGCCCAGATCCAGGCGGTGTCCGGCGTTTCCCTGGACGAGGAGTCCATCAATCTTCTGACTTTTCAGCGGCAGTTTCAGGCCGCGGCCCGGTACATCTCGGTCATCGACGAAACCCTGCAGACGCTTCTGAGCATTGCCTGACGGACGCGCCGTGACTCCGGAGTTCGAATATCCATGAGCAGCATTCCTTCCAACCTGGTTCGCGTTCCCAACTCGCTTGCGTCCAGCATCATGCTCAATTCACTGAACCGGACGAACCAGAGCCTGCTCAACATGCAGGTGCAGCTTTCGTCCGGCAAGAAGATCAACCGGCCGTCGGACAACGCGGCCGCGGCGGGCAACATCAGCGTGCTCGACGACCTGATCGAACGGCGCGAGCAGCGCATGCGCAACCAGCAGCACGGTGAGTCTGTCCTCAACACCATTGATGCCTCGCTTGGTGAAGCGACCAACATCCTGCTGCAGGCCAAGGAGATCGGGCTGAGTCAGGTCGGCGCGACCAGTGACAAGGAAACGCGGAAATCCATGGCCGTGGTGATCGAATCCATGGTCAGCGAGATGGTATCCATCGCCAACCGGAAGTACCAGGGCGTCCACGTCTTCGGCGGCAATGCAACCGGTTCGGAGCCGATGGTCGAGATGCTCGGCGGCTGGAAGTACCAGGGCAAAGGCGACGGCATGTTCACCGACATGGGACTGCCCAAGCCGTTTCCGATCACCGTGGGTGCCGACCGGGCGTTCGGAGCGAAGAGCGTCCGGGTGGAAGGCAGTCGCGATCTTGATCCGCAGATGACCGGATCGACGCGGTTGCAGGATCTCAATGGCGCACGCGGCCTGGGCATCAGCAAGGGCACGATCGTCGTGGATGTCGACGGCGTCAACGCGGACGTCGATCTGAGCGGCGCGCACGATGTCGATGATGTCATCAACAAGCTGGCAGAAGCCATTCAGGCGACCGACCCCGGGGCGGTGGTGCAGATCGATCCCGCGACTGGAAATCGAATCGAGATCATCCCCAGCGCGGGATCGACCGTCACGATCTCCGACCTCACCGCCGATACGATCGCGGCCGATCTCGGGATTACCGGCTCGTTTACGCCGGGCGATACGCTTGGTGAAGATCTTGACCCCAAGCTCACCGAGCTCACGCCGGTCAGCAGTCTCTCCGGGGTCACCGTGCCGATGGGCACGATTCGCCTCGAGAACGCCGGGCAGGTCCGCGATCTTGATCTCTCCGGTGCGGAAACGGTGCGCGACATCATGAATGCCGTCGAGGGGCTCGGCATCGGCATCTCCGTCGAGATCAACCGGGACCAGGACCGGCTGAACTTTGTCAACGAGCTCTCGGGCGGGGCAATGAGCATCAGCGAGGTGGGCGGAGGTGTCGCCGCCACCGAGCTCGGCGTGCGCTCGCTCGATACGGGGACGTTGCTCAGCGATTTCAACGGCGGCCTGGGGGTTTCCATCGAGACCGGCAACACCAACCCCGTCACCGGACAGCCGGATCCCGATCGCGATCTGGATTTTCGCATCACGCTGAAGGACGGAACGGAAGTCGATGTCGACCTGGCCGGCGCGGTGACGGTACAGGACGTCCTGGACACCATCAACAACGCGGCGGCGGGGGCGGGGGTTGCGGTTCCGGCGGACTTCGCCGCGGCACTGGCGACCGACGGCAACGGCATCACCCTGACCGACAACACGCCGGGCACGACCACCTCGGTGACCAAGCTGAACAATTCCGGCGCGGCGGCGGACCTGGGTCTGCTCGGCTCGACCGACGGCGCAATTTTGACCAGCGAGGATCGCGCAACCGTTGCCGTGGACAGCGTCATCTCGCACCTGATGGCCCTTGCCGGGGCCCTGAAGAGCAATGACGAGAAGGGCATCCAGATTGCTACCGCGAAGCTGGACGACGATCTGGAGCGCTTCGCACTGGTGCGGGGCGAGGTCGGCGCCCGGAGCCGGCGTCTCATGGATACCCGGAGCCGTGAAGAGGATCTTCAGTTGCAGGACAAGAGCTTGAAGAGTCAGATCCAGGATCTGGACTACACGGAGGCGGCGGTGGAGTTCACCACCCTGCAGCAGCAGTTGCAGGCGGGGTTTCAGTCCGCCAGCCTGGTCAGTGGCCTGAGTCTGCTCGACTTTCTTCGCTAGGAACGTAAATCGGCAGCGCGTCCTCCGGCCGGTCGCGCTCGCTGAAGACAGGAGGTCAGGCCCGACTTGGAGTTGAGTCGGGTACGGCGACCAGGATGGACAGGCCGAGGATTGGAGCGTTCTCATGGACGTCGAAACAACACGATTCGGAACGGTAACGGTCGACGATGATCGAGTCATTCGCTTTCCCGGCGGACTGCTTGGGTTCTCAAGCTTCCGTGACTTTGTCCTGCTTCAGCCCGATGAAGACGGCGTCTTCTTCTGGCTGCAGTCACTGGATTCCCCGGACCTGGCGTTCGTGGTGACCGACCCCAGCATGTGGGTGGAGCAGTACGAAGCGACGATTCGCCGGGAGCAGATGGATGATCTGGAACTGGATTCGCTCGACAACGCGCAGGTGCTTGTGATCGTGAACAAGTACGAGCAGACGTTGACGGCGAACATGCAGGGTCCGATCGTCATCAACCTCCGGAACCACTGCGCCATGCAACTGGTCCTTGCGGAAAAGCGATGGACGACTCGGCATGCGATTGTTCGGCTCGGCGAACAGACTCACGCCGCGTCAGCATGAGCGGGGCGGAAAACGGTGCGATACCGGCTTCGTCCGGATCGCGCCCGGTTTGAGGTCGCGGCAGGGATGCTGCGGCCGGGGTTCAGCGCCTCCGAAGCTTCGGGACGTTGAATCCGTATCCACGGAAGGAGCTAACGCATGCTGGTGCTTTCACGCCACCGTGACGAGACAATTATTATCGGGGACGACATCGAACTGACCGTCGTGGACATTCGCGGCGACAAGGTTCGGCTGGGCATCAAAGCCCCCTCGCACATCCCCGTTCATCGGAAAGAAGTTTACGAAGCCATCAAGCGCGAGAACGAACAGGCGGCCAAGCTGTCCGGCTCGCAACTTGATTCCATTCGACAATCGGCGCGGCCGGGCAGCGCCGGAAAGAAGAACGTTCCGGCTGCCGGCCGAGTCAATCCGGCGGCCAGGGAGAGCGCCTGATGAAAAGATTCACAGGAGTTCTCCGCACCGCGTTTAGTTCCTTGAGCGATTCATGTGAGATGACGGATCATCCGGAACGCTCTCGTCCCCTAGCCTCAATCAAGGAGGATTGCCGTGGCTAGAATCAACACGAACATCTCGTCGCTGATTGCCCAATCCAATCTTGCCCGGTCCAACCAGGATCTGGGTACTTCTCTGCAACGACTCTCGACGGGCCTGCGCATCAACCGAGGTGCCGACGACCCCGCCGGGCTCATCGTCTCCGAGCGGCTCCGCAGTGAGCTGCGCGGTCTTGACCAGGCGGTCAAGAACTCCGAACGCGCCAGCTCGGTCATCGCGACCACCGAAGGTTATCTCGCCGAGGTCTCCGATCTGCTGAACTCGATCAAGTCCCTCGTGGTCGAAGCGGCCAACACGGGCGGCATGAGCAAGGAAGAGATCAAGGCGAACCAGCTCCAGGTGGACAGCGCCATCGAGTCGATTACGCGAATCTCGAATACGGCCAGCTTCGCCGGCCTGCAGTTGCTCAACGGCTCAATGGAGTACGTGACCTCGGGTATTGATCAGACCAAGATCGAAGGCGCGAACATTCACGGCGCCCAGTTCGGGAGTAAGGACGGCATGCAGGTCGACGTCGAGATCATCAGCTCGGCTCGCACGGCCTCTTTGTTCGTCGCCGGTGGCGCTGCGGGCACATTGACCAGCAGTGTGACGCTCGAAGTCGCCGGCAACGAAGGCGTGCAGACGATCTCCTTTGTTTCCGGAACGGCCATGAGCGCGGTCATCGCGGCGGTCAACACGCTCAAGGACTCCACCGGAGTCAGTGCTTCGCTGGTGGATCCGGCAGACCAGACGTCCGGCCTGACGTTCAACTCGGTCGGATACGGCTCCGATCAGTTCGTCTCCGTCAAGCGCATCGGTGCCTCGGGAGAGTTCTTCGAGGCTCTCGATGAACAGGGAGGCAATGTCGTTCAGCAGGCAGCGGGTCGGGACGTCACCGCCATCGTCAACGGTGCCCTGGCGACCGGTCAGGGGCTCGATATCAGCGTCAACTCACCGGCGTTGAGTCTGGAATTGACGCTCAGTGCCGAGTTTGCGACCTCGGTCGGCGAGTCGGACACCTTCCATATCACCGGCGGCGGGGCCACTTTCCAGCTCGGGCCATCCATTTCCGCCACGCAACAGATCGGTTTCGGCGTGCAGTCCGTTGCGGCCAGCCGTCTTGGCGGGACCTCCATTGGAGGGGTGCGCTACCACCTCGATTCGATCAAGTCCGGTGAAGAGAATTCTCTGGTGGGCGGCAAGACGCAGAACGCCGTGAGAATTCTGGAGTCGGCGATTACCGACATTTCCGTGCTCCGTGGTCGTCTCGGTGCGGTCGAGCGGAACACCATTCAGACGAATATCCGGGCACTGCAGATCGGCGTAGAGAACATCACCGCAAGTGAGTCGCTGATTCGCGATACGGACTTTGCTTCCGAGACCGCTTCGCTGACCCGAGCGCAGATTCTCTCTCAGGCCGGTACGTCGGTGCTGGCGACGGCGAACACCACGGCCCAGAATGTTCTCGCGCT